>DPSD01000609.1:2627-14506 GCA_003538495.1 Accumulibacter sp. | reverse complement strand
ACACGAAACGACATAGACCCCAGTATCAAATATGCCACGTTGGTCATCGCCGCATGGTGTTTCTATAGCGACAAGGGAGTCGACCAGCATGGCGCCCGACTCGACGTTGTCGATGTCATGAAGGATGAACTGCGCCAAGCGGCGAAAGGGACCCCGGATGACACGCTGTCATTCCTTAAACTCGAGCCCGGTTTTGGCAATCTCATCCACAACGAACTATTCACGACCTTGTATGCCGAAATAGTTCAAGCCCTCTATGAAAACCCCGACATTTCTCGGCTGATGAGAAAGCTCTTGTAAGGGATCGACTTTACTCGCCGATACCTATAGCGGCTTGGGGCGACCAGCGGGCTGACCTCAAATTCGTGGGAACGGCAGCTTGAAGATTTGTAAGCGGGCATAGCACTTGCAGGCGTCATCAGGCAGGTCAGGGTCGAAAGGGTGGGTGGCGTTCTTCAGCAAGCGGTCACCCGGCCGCGCGGTCGGCGATGGATCCTTGTCACCCCTCACCGGACGCCCGGCGAGGGCGTGGTACCGAACCGCGACCGACGTGTCGTCGTCGGTAAGCACCAAACCCGAAACCCGGAAACCCCGAATCACCCTGCCTCGCCCAGCGCCAGCCGCAGCTTCGGCGCGGCAAAATCGAGGAAGGCGCGCACGTTCGGCGACAGCAGCCTGGCTTGCGGGTAGACGATGTGCGCCGGGGTTCGCGCCGCATGGTGGTCGGGAAGAACCTCAAGCAGCGTGCCGGCGCGCAGTTCGTCGCGCACGTGGTAGTCGAAGAACTGTCCCCAGCCCAGCCCCAGCATGCAGCCCTGTACGGCGGCGTCGATCTGGTTGGTGGTCAGGACGCTGTTCACCGGCACCCGCAGCGTCCTGTTTCCGTCACGGACCTCCCACTCGCCGGGCGACACCAGGCCGGTGAAGCTGACGCAAGGCTCGCCGGCCAGGCCGCCGGGGACCGTCAGCGCACCACGGCGGGCGAGCAGCGCCGGGCTGCCGACGATCAGGCGGCGCGTGTGTCCGATCGGTACGCCGACCATCGACGAATCCGGCAGCGGTGCCAGGCGAACCGCCAGATCGATACCTTCCTCGACCAGATCGGTCAGCCGGTCGAGCAGCAGCAGTTCGATGCGCATCTGCGGATGCGCGGCGAGGAAGTCGATGACTGCCGGCGCCACGAAACGGCGGCCGAACGGCACCGACGCGGTGATCCGCAGAGTGCCGCGCGGTTCGACCCGGCGCGCGCTCAGACTCGCTTGCGCGTCGTCGACCGCCGCCAGAATGCTTCGGCAACGCGCACAATATTCGCGGCCTTCGTCGGTCAGCGCCATCCGCCGCGTGGTGCGGTTCAACAGCCTGACCCCGACTTCGCGCTCGAGCGCTGCCAGCGTGCGCACCATCGACGGCTGCGAGACCGCCAGCGCCTCCGCGGCCGCGGTCAGGCTGCCGGAATCGACGATCTTCACAAGAGCCTGCATCGCGGCGAGCATGTCCATGGCGCCAGATATTACTGCGGAAACTGCAGCAATCAAATCCGCCTGGCGCCATTTATCTCTCCCTTCGAAATGATCAGGATGGGAACCGTCGCATCTGCGGCAGCACCCAACTCTCCGAAACCCGGTAACCCCAACCGATCACGAAAGGAAATCCATCATGGCACGCATTCAAGTCATCGATCCCAAGACCGCCACCGGCGAAACCCGCCAACTGCTCGACGCCGTCCAGGCGCAGCTCGGCGCCACGCCCAACTTCATCCGTGTCCTGGCCAATTCACCGCAGGCGCTGGAAGGCTTTCTCGGGCTCTACGGCGCGCTCGGCGAGGCGAGCATCGACAAGGCGACGCAGGAGCGCATCGCGCTGGCCATCGCCGAGGGCAACGGTTGCCAGTACTGCGTCTCGGCGCACACCGCCATCGGCCGGCACGCAGGCCTGTCCAACGACGAGATGGTGCTCAACCGGCAGGGCCGTTCCAGGGATGCCAAGGCCGCCGCGACCGTTGCCTTCGCGCAGGCGCTGAACACCAACCTGGGCGAGATCACCGGCGCGGAATTCGCCGCCGCGCGCAGCGCCGGGCTGAGCGACGCCGAGATCGTCGAGGTCATCGCGGTGGTGGCGATCAACATCTTCACCAACATCCTGGGCAAGGCCACGCGCGTCGAGATTGACTTCCCGAAGGTCGAATTGCTGCGCGAGGCGGTCAGCGTCGCTGCCTAGAAAATTGTCGGCCGGATCGCCTGCTGGCGCGCCGGTCCGCTCCCCGACCCCACTCTCAAAGGAGATCGCCATGGCTCGTGCCTACAGCGAAATTGCCTTCACCCCGGCCGTGCGCGCTTTCCAGACGCGCATGGGCAGTCGGCGCAACTATGCCGCGCTGGACCACGCCGCCGAGCGCGGCGACACGCTCGGCGCGTCCGAGGCCGAATTCATCGCCGAGCGCGACGGTTTCTACCAGGCCAGCGTCGGCGAGAACGGCTGGCCGTACGTGCAATTCCGCGGTGGGCCGGCCGGCTTCCTGCGGCTGCTCGATCAGCGCACGATCGGTTACGCCGACTTTCGCGGCAACGTGCAGTACATCAGCGCCGGCAACATCGAGGCCGACGGTCGCGTGTCGCTGATCCTGATGGACTACGCACAGCGGCGCCGTCTGAAGATCTGGGGCCGCGCACGCCTGGTGGACGAGGCCGACGATCCGGCGCTGATCGCGCGGCTGGAGGACGGCAACTACCGCGCCCGCGTCGAGCGCGCGGTGCTGATCAGCGTCGAAGCCTTCGACTGGAACTGCCCGCAGCACATCACGCCGCGCTTTACCGAAGCGGAGATAGCCGAACGCACACGGCTGCTGGATGCCGAGCTCGCACCACTGCAGCAGCAGCTCGCGCGCTCCCGGAGTACCGCTCCAGGGGGCCGCGAGGCAGCGGCGGCGGCGCCGGAAGGGCAGGGCGAGCCGGGACATCTCGCCGTGCTGGGCAGTGGCCCCCTGGCACTGGTCGTCGCCGGCGTTCGTCAGCTGACGCCGCGTGTGCGGGCGTACGAGCTGCGCTCGCCGGACGGGGCCGATTTGCCGGCGATCGGCGCCGGCGCGCATATCGACGTGCCGCTGGCCCTGCCAAACCGCGGCGAGGAAACGCGCCGCTACTCGATCAGCTCCAACCCGGCACGCCGCGATGCCTACGAAATTGCGGTGTTGCGCGAGGAGGGCGGCAGCGGCGGCTGGGTCGCCATCCATGCCGGCTGGCGCCTCGGTCTGCAACTGCGCTGCAAGCCGCCCGGCAACGATTTCGCGCTGCACGACGACCAGCGGCCGGCGGTATTGATCGCCGGCGGCATCGGCATCACGCCGATCAAGGCGATGGCCTTGCAACTGCAGGCCCGACAGAGCCCGTTCACGCTCCACTACGCCGGCCGTTCGGTACGCGAGATGGCTTATCGGGACCGCCTCGAGCGGCAGTTCGGAGCCCGACTCACCACCTACGCCAGCGATCGCGGGCAGCGCCTCGATGTCCAGAAGCTGTTCTCGGAGGCCCCTCCCGAGGCGCTGTTCTACGTTTGTGGTCCGGCGCGGCTGCTCGACGCCGTGCGCGACGGGGCGGCGGCAACCGGTGTCGCCGCCAATCGGCTGCGCTTCGAGCGCTTCCACGTGCCAGCGCGGCCCGACGATCTGCCGCTGCAGGTGACCCTGCGCGGCAGCGGCCGAACGATCGACGTCGCTGCCGGACAGAGCATCCTCGACGCCGTGCACGCGGCGGGGATAGCCGCGGCGGCGGGTTGTCGTACCGGCAGTTGCGGAACCTGCGCCGTCAAGGTGCTCGCCGGCACCCCGGATCACCGCGACAGCGCCCTCAGCGAAGGCGAGCGCGAACGAGCCGGGCTGATGTGCATCTGCGTCTCGCGGGCAAGGTCGGCGGCCTTGACGCTCGACCTTTAGTCGAACGACCGGCGCATGCTCAAGCCTCCGCAAACGCTCTTGCAAGCGTCCGGGTTACCGCAAGCCACCCATTCCAGGCTACGCGATTCAGGCGAGAACCCATGTTTCGCCTCTACCGATTCGCCCTCTCGGGCAACAGTCACAAGGTGCGTCTGGTGTTGTGGCTGCTCGGCGTCGAACACGAGCTCGCCGCCGCTGGCGCCGTCACCGGGCAGCTGCTGCAGGTGCTCCAGGCCCGTCTCTCGGATCACTCCTGGCTGCGGCGCGTGCGCGCGCTGCCGGGCTACGTCGGAATGGCCGGCATGCCCGGCGGGTGAGTCGGCAGACGGCATTGGATGGCGTCGCCACGAACGCGGCGCGAAAGCGCCCGTCGGCGGCGGAACGAAGATGAACGCAGACGACGCGAGCTGCCTGGGCGATCCGATGCTCCCCCGGGCGCTCAGCGGCGATAGGTGATGCGGTAGATCGCGCCGGCGTAGTCGTCGGCCACCAGCAGCGAGCCGTCGGGCAGGACCAGTACGTCGGCGGGGCGTCCCCAGACGCTGTCGCCGCTTTCGCGCGATCCTTCTTCCAGCCAGCCGCTGGCGAAGGTCTCGTAGGCGATCGCCTTGCTGCCTTGCAGGCGGACCAGCGTCACCCGGTAGCCGATCTTCTTCGAGCGGTTCCACGAGCCGTGTTCGGCGATGAAAATCTGGTTGCGGTACTCCGGCGGAAACATCGTCCCGGTATAGAAGCGCATGCCCAGAGCGGCGGCGTGCGGCGCCAGCTTCTGCGCTGGCGCGGCGAACTCGTCGCAGCGGCGGCGGGCGCCGAATTCCGGGTCGGGCAGGTCGCCGCCGTGGCAGTAGGGATAGCCGAAATGCATGCCCGCGCGCGGGGCGTGGTTGAGTTCGTCGGGCGGCAGGTCGTCGCCGAGCAGGTCGCGGCCGTTGTCGGTGAACCACAGCTCTCCGGTCAGCGGCTGCCAGTCGAAACCGACGCTGTTGCGCACTCCTCGGGCAACGATTTCGCTGCCGCTGCCGTCGGCATTCATCCGCAGAATGTTGGCGTAGCGCCGCGGGTCGGGCTGGCAGATGTTGCAGGGTGCGCCGACCGGCACGTAGAGCTTGCCGTCCGGTCCGAAAGCAATGAATTTCCAGCCGTGATGCGTCTCGCTCGGGAGCTGGTCGGTCACCACGACGGCTGCTGGCGGCTGCGCCGGGGCGTGCTCGCCTTGTACGCGGGGTTCGATCCGGTCGTAGCGCAGGATGCGGTTCACCGCCGAGACATACAGGCTGCCGTCCTTGTAGGCGACGCCGACCGGGCGTTGCAGCCCGCTGGCGACGATGCGCACCTGCTGCACCCGGTAGCTGGCGTCGAAGCGCAGCGCGTGTACCTTGCCGGCGTGCATCGAACCGACGAACAGCGTGCCGCCGTCGCCGTCGTGGCGCCCGAGCGCCATCTGCCGGGCGTTGTCGACGCGCGCCCAGAGCTCGATGGCGAAACCTGTTGGCAGCTTGATGCGCTGCAGCGGCAACTCGGCTGCCGCCAGCGTCAGCGGAAGCAGCAGCAGCGCCAGCGCCAAGGGAAGATCGATTCGGTGCATGCCGCTACCTCGCGTTCTGGGTGGCTCGGTTGTCCGGTTCCGCAAGTCCTCAACTCGTCGCGGGTTGGCGACTGTCTCGCCAGCTTGTGACGCCGCCGCCGCCGGGTACCGCGGTGGCGCGGCCGCCGGCCCTTGTCATGCGCCCGCGCTAGCCGGCAGCCAGGTTCGCCGCGAGCCTGCTTTCCTCGAGTTCGAGGTGGCATGGCGCCAACAGCAGATGCGCCAGCTCGTCCGGATCCTGGGTATGCAGCTGTTCGGAAAATGCCGTCAGCCGCGGGTCGCGGGCATCGGCCAGCGCGACGATCAGCGTTCTCGCCGCTTCGCGCGGGTTCGGCCCACCCTCGCGATAGTCTGGCCACGCCTTGTAGTGCGACAGCAGCTGTTCCCGGTGATCCTGATACAGGGTGGAGTGGCGGATGAAATCGAGCTCGACTCGCTTGGCCTCGATCGCCGCCTCGATCTCGGCGTCGGTCTGCCGGTAGCGGGCCTGCTCCGCCTCGCTCCAATGCGGCTTTTCGCCGGCTGTTGCGCGCAAGCTGGCGAAGGTGTTCTTCAGCGTGATCTGCGAATGCGTGCCGGCGTCCCGGAAGACGTGCACCACGTCCCTGCCGTGGCCCTCCGGGCCGACGTAGCGCATCCCGGCCGTAAGCTGCCGCGGATTGAAGCCGAACTGGCGGGCGCAGGCCGCGCGCAGGGTGTCGAAGAGTTCGTTGATTTTCGCAGGGCTCACGGGTCGATCCTTTCGTTCAGCGATTATCGCCGCGATTGCAGCGATGGCCACCTGGCTGTCAGCAGCATACGCCACGCGGGTGCCAGTCCGCCAATTGGCCGATCCCGCGTGCCGCGCAGCAGGCGGTAATGGGCAGCGTCGGCGCGCTATCGGTTAGTGCCGCTGAATTCCCGGTCGCCGTTCTTGTCTCAACGGCCGGGCAGTGCCGAACCGGGAGATGTCTCCGGGCGCCGGCGCAGACCCCTCAACCAGACCATAGGAGAAGCCAATGATCGCAAGAACAACTCCCGCTGCTCGCGTACGGACGATCGGCCTGGCGCTGTTGCTCGGAGCACTGAGTGGCGGCGCGGCGTTAGCCGCCGAGGTCAAGCTGACGCTTTCCGGTGCCAATGAGGTGCCGCCGGTGACCACCGCTGCCAGTGGCAGTGGAACGATCGTCGTCGGCGACGATGGCTCGGTCGCCGGCAGCGTCAGCACGACCGGTGTCGCCGGCACGGCCGCGCACATCCACCGGGGAGCGGCGGGCCAGAACGGCCCGGTGCTCGTGCCGCTGGTCAAGGAAGGAGACAGCTACAAGGTGCCGGCTGGAGTCAAGTTCACCGCCGAGCAGATGAGCAGCTTCAAGGCCGGCGAGCTGTACGTCAACGTTCACAGCGCGGCGAATCCCGGCGGCGAAGTTCGCGCGCAGATCAAGTAAGCCGCCTTCGGGCACCAGAGCCGGCGCTGGCGCAGCTCGCGTCGACCGAGCGCCGTGGTCATGCGCAAGCGATCGATTTCGGCGATACTTGCTGCTCGACAACGGCGGAGAACATGATGAAACGAAACACGGTGGTGCATCTTTTCGGCGGCACTTTGCTGGCCGCTACGGTGCTTCTCGGCGGCAGTGGTGTGGCCCTGGCGGAAGACAAGGCGGCGCCGCCGGCAGCGCCCGCGCTGGAGATCAAGGACGAGCGCGCGCTGCTGCTGCTGAAGGGCATGAGCGACACCGTGGCCAAGGCGCGGACGCTCGGCTTCAGGGTCCGCAGCCTGGTGCCGCTGGCGGCGCCGACCGGGCAGTACGTCAGCCTGTTCGCGTCGTCGCGAGTGCTGCTGCAACGGCCGGACCGCCTGTTCGTCGAGTCGCGCGGCGACCTCCTGCCGAACGACCTGTACTACAACGGCAAGACGGTGACCGTGATCGGGCCCGCCAGGAAGTTCTATACGCAGCAGGAGGTCAGTGGCAGCACCCTCGACACGGTCCTCGATCAGGACATCCCGGCCGCCGACAGCCTGGCGCCGTTTGTTGATCTGCTCGTTTCCGATCCCTACGCCCGTCTCGCCAAGGATTTGTCGAGTGCCCTGGTGGTCGGGCAATCGACCATCGGCGGCGTCAAGACCGATCATCTGGCGTTTGCCGCCAGGGGCGTCGACTGGGAGGTCTGGATCGGCGTGCACGACAAGTTGCCGCGCCTGGTCGTGGTGTCGTATCGCGGCGACGGCCGGCAGCCGAGCTTCACCGTCGAGTATTCGGACTGGAAGCTGAACGCGCCGATGCTGGCGCAGAGCTTCAGCGTAACCATCCCGAAAGATGCGGTGAAGCTTGACTTCAAGCTGCAAGGTCTTTCCCAGTCCAAGTGAGCGGCCCAAGGAGCTATGCGATGAAACACATCAAGACGATCATTCTCGGCATCGCGGCGACCGCCAGCGTGCTGCTTCCGCTGGCCGACGCGAACGCCTGGGTCGCCGCCGGCCGGGGTTGGGGCGGCCGCGGCTTCGTCGCCGCGGGTCATCCCTACCACGGCGGCGCCTACTACCATGGTGGCGGCTACTACCACGGCGGCTGCTACGGCTGCGGCGCGGCGGCGGGGGCCGTTGCCGGCCTGGCCGTCGGGGCGGTGGCCGGGGCGGCGATTGCCAGCGCGTCGCAACCGGCGGGGGTGGTGCAGCAGCCGGTCTACGTCGCTTCGCCGCCGGTCTACGCCGTCCAGGGGAATCTGCCGATCGGCAGCCAGTACGTGGCGCTGCCGCCAGGCGCCAGAGGGATGACGGTGAACGGCGCGCAGTATTACCAGAGTGGACCAAACTGGTACAAGCCCTACTTCGGGTCGAGCGGCGTCTATTACGAAGTGGTGCCGACGCCGTAAGACTCCGCACCCCGGCGAGTCGAGGCGGGCGCGGTGCGTCCGCCCGGCCGGCATTCCAGCCGCTTCGCCGGGGTCGATCAAGGCAGCGCGCGCCGTGCGTGGGTGGTCACGCGCTGCCCTTGTTGCGCCCTGTGCAGCCTTCCGAGCGCTGCATCTGATCATCGCCGCGTGCCATGGACCCGGCACGGGTCCGGCTGCCGCCGCTGCTCGACGCCGGTGCCAGCCGGCCCCATTTCTTCCAGATTCCTCCCGGGTTTCTCCCAAATTCCTCCCTCGCGCTGACCAGATCTCCTTCCAGAATGCGCTCCGTGGCTGGCGAACGGCGCCGCCGCTGAACAGAGGATAAGCGCATGGAAATCCACGCAACAAGGTCCCGGCGACTCAAGGCAATGGTCCTGAACGCCAACGGCCACGCCTTCGACACCCGGACGGGGAGAAGCTACGGTGTCAATCCGACCGCGCAGGTCGCCTTGCTGATGATGCAGGACGGCCAGTCGCGCGAGGCGCTGATCGAGGCGCTGGTCGGCCTCTGCGAGCAGTCGCACGCGGTGGTGGAAGCCGCTGTCGATCGGTTTCTCGACCAGCTGGCGAGCCACGTCTCGTGATCCGGCACGCCGAACAGCCGCATTGGACGGGCTGGAACATCGCCGTCACCGGGATCAACGCCAAACCCGAAAACCCCGGCCCGGGCTGTGCCGTGGTCCGCTGCCTGCGGCAGGCGACGGGCTTTCGCGGCCGGATCATCGGTCTCGCCTACGAGACGCTGGACGCCGGCCTCTACCTGCGCGACGGTTGCGACAGCGGTCATCTGTTACCCTATCCGGCGACCGGCGCGGCGGCGCTTCTGGAGCGGCTCGACGAGATCGTCGGGCACGATCGGATCGACGCGCTGTTGCCGTGTCTGGACGCCGAGCTGCCCAACTTCATCGCCATCGAAGGCGAGCTCGAGCGGCGCGGCATTCATCTCATGTTGCCGCAGCGTGCGCAATTGCGCCGCCGTGACAAGGATCGCCTGCCGGCGCTGGGTGCCGCCGCCGGCGTCGCCACGCCCGACGTCCAGTGCCTCGGCGACGAACGATTCTTCGACCACTGCGGCGCCGACGGCTGGCACTACCCGCTGCTGGTCAAAGGCGCCTTTTACGACGCCTACATCGTGCACTCCGCGCCGGAAGCCAGGCAGCGCTACCGGCAGATGGTCGCCACCTGGGGCTACCCGGTGCTGGTCCAGAAGTTCGTCCACGGCGAGGAAGTCAACCTGACTGCCCTCGGTGACGGCAGCGGCGCGATGATCGGCGAGGTGATGATGAAGAAACAGGCGCTTACCGACAAGGGCAAGGCGTGGGCCGGCGTCGCCATCGACGACCCCGACCTGTTCGAGGCCGGGCGGCGGCTGTTCGACACGCTCAAGTGGCGCGGGCCGCTCGAAATCGAGATGCTGCGCGAGCCTTCCGGCACCCTGCAGCTGATCGAGATCAATCCGCGCTTTCCGGCCTGGATCTATCTCGGTTACGGCGTCGGCCGCAACCTGCCGGCGGCCCTGCTGGCCCTGATGGATGGTGCCAGGCCGTGGCAGCTCCAGCTCGCGCCGCCGCGCCCGGGTACCGGTTTCATCCGTCACGCCCAGGAGACGATCGTCACGCTCGATGAAATCGCCAGCGTCGCGGTCAGTGGCAGCACCGCCCGTCCGCACGCGCTCGGCAGCCGCGCCGCCTGAACCCCGCAAGCAAGCAAGGAGAAAATAATGAGCACGTTGACCTGGGAATCGCCCCGCATCGCACCCCTGGTGCTGCAA
Organism: Accumulibacter sp.; assembly: GCA_003538495.1. The sequence continues at coordinate 4,348 of DPSD01000609.1, read as the reverse complement.
TCGCTGAACAAGTTCGGCTCGCGCCGGGTTGGCGTCGACACGCAGTCGGAAATCGACGGCGTCGCGGTCGAAGCGCTGGTCGAGCGCTACGGCTCGCCACTCTATGTCACCTCGGAGCAGCGCCTGCGTGCCAACATCCGGCGCATCCGGCAGGCCTTTGCCGCACATTACCCGAAGGTGATCCATGGCTGGTCGTACAAGACCAACTACAACGGCGCCGTCTGTTCGATCCTCCACCAGGAAGGCTCATGGGCCGAGGTGGTGTCGCGCTTCGAGTATGAAAAGGCGCGCGCTCTGGGCGTGCCCGGCGAGCACATCGTGTTCAACGGACCGAACAAGCAGCGCCCGATTCTCGAACGGGCGATTGCCGATGGCGCGTTGATTCACGTCGATCACGCTGACGAACTGGAGTTGATCGAAACGATTGGCGAACAACGCCACGAGCGCGTGCCGGTCACCCTGCGCCTCAACTTCAAGACCGGTTACAGCGAGCCCTGGAGTCGCTTCGGCTTCAACCTCGAATCCGGCGCCGCCCGCGCGGCGATCAAGCGGGTCAAGGCCAGCCGGCACCTGCGCATCAACGGCCTGCATTGCCACATCGGCACCTTCATTCTCGACCCGCGCGCCTATGGCGCGGCGGTGACGACGCTCTGTGCGCTGGCTCGCGAGATCGAGGCCGACGGCAGCCGCTTGCGCTACCTCGACATCGGCGGCGGCCTGCCGTCCAACAACGCCCTGCAAGGCATCTATCTGCCGCCCGAGCAGGCGACACCGGAGCTCGATGAATACGCCGAAGCGATCTGCAGCGCTTTCCTGGCGGGCACTGCCTACCGAATCGAGCAAGGAGAACAGCGCCCGGCGCTGGTTTTTGAAAGCGGCCGGGCGGTGATCGACGACGCCCAGAGCCTGATCACCTCGGTCGTCGGCCGCAAGGAAACCGCCGACGGCCGCCCGGCCGCGATCCTGGACGCCGGCCTGAACGCCTTGTTTACGGCGCTGTGGTACGACCACCCGGTCCGCCCCGCTTCGCCAGCGCGAGGCGAGGCACGCGACACCGTGCTCTACGGCCCGTTGTGCATGAACATCGACGTCGTACGGCGCGCGGTGCAACTGCCGCCGCTGGCCGTCGGTGACCGCCTGGTGATCGCGCCGGTCGGCGCCTACAACACCACCCAGTCGATGCAGTTCATCGAATACCGCCCGGCCGTGGTGCTGATCCACGGCGACCGCGAGGTGAGCCTGATCCGTGCGGCCGAAGACCTCGAGGTGGTCTGCGCGCCGGAACGGCTGCCGGCGCATCTGGCGCACGCCGTGCCGGCAACAGCGGCGCTGGCCGATGCCCCTGGCGCGGCTGGAGACTGAGATGAACTTCGTCCTCGACGGCCTGCGCAGCTTGCTGGACGCCTATGGCGCGCTGTTCCTGGCACGACGGCGCCTGGTCGGTGCGCTGGTCCTGGCGGCGACGCTGTGTGATCCGGCGACGGCCTCCTGCGGCCTGCTCGCTGGCGTCGCCGCGCTGCTGACCCGTGCGGTGCTGCGTTTGCCGGCGCTGCCTGGCGAGGCCGAGATCCTCAACGCCATCTACGCCGGCCTCGCCCTGGGCGCCTTCTACGGCAACCAGCCGCGTGCTCTGGCGCTCGCCGCATTTGGCGGCCTGCTGGCCGTACCGCTGGCGACCGCGCTGCGCCAGACGCTCGCCGGCCCGTTCGGCGCGCGCGGCC
>DPSD01000609.1:0-2320 GCA_003538495.1 Accumulibacter sp. | reverse complement strand
CGCGCGCGGCCTGCCACTGCTCGGTGCGCCTTTTCTGGGCACTGCCTGGACCCTGCTGGCGGTGGCCAAGGGTCTCGCCCTGCCGCTGCGCGCGGCCTGGCCCGCCTGGCCCGACTCACTCAACTGGCTATCGGCCGGCACCGCCAGCGCCGCGGCGCTGTCGCATGTTGGGGCCCTGTTCTACGTCGCGCAGCCGCTGGCCGGGATCCTGGTGCTCGCCGCGCTGCTCGTCGCCTCGCGGGTCCTGGCGCTGCTCGCCGTCGCCGGCGGCGTGCTGGCGAGCGCCCTGATTACCGTGATCAACAGCACGCCGATGCCCGGCCTGGAGCTGCTGGCAGCGTTCAACGGCGCGCTGGTGGCGATCTTTGTCGGTGGCACGCTGGCCGTGCCGACGCGGCGCACGCTGGCCGTCGCGGCCGTCGCGGTGGTGGTCGCCAGCGCCCTGTCGGCCGGCCTGCTCGCGCTGTCGCTGGCTTTCGGCGTGCCGCCGTTGTCGGCCCCTTTCGTTCTCGCCGTGTGGTTGGCGCACGCCGCACTTCGAGCGGAGACCAGCGCGTGCTGGTCGCGTTTCTGGCTGGCGGTACCGGCGTCTCCCGAGGACAGCATGGTCAGCGCTCGGCTGGCCAGCGTGCGCGGACTGGCCGCTGGCAGCGTGGCGCTGTTGCCGCCCTGCGCCGGCCGCATGACGGTGTCGCAGGCGGTCGACGGACCGCACACGCACCAGGGTCAGTGGCGCTACGCGCTGGACTTCGTCCGTACGGTCGACGGCCGCAGCTATCGCCGCGACGGTGCCAGGCTGAGCGATTTTCATGCCTTCGACCAGCCGGTGCTGTCGCCGGTCCGGGGATACGTTGCGGCGTGCTGCAGCGATCTCGCGGACAATCCGCCGGGCGAGATGAACCTGGTCGACAACTGGGGCAACCACGTCCTGGTCGACATCGGCGGCGGCCTCTACGTGCTGCTGGCGCACCTGCGCCGAGGCAGCATCGAGGTCGAGCCGGGACAGAGCGTGGCGCCCGGTGCGCTGCTCGGTCGCTGTGGCAATTCCGGGCGCTCGGCGCAGCCGCACCTGCACATGCACGTCCAGCGCGGGCCCCGGCTGGGTTCGCCAACGGTGCCATTCCATCTCGCGCACTGCGTGATCGATGGCCGCGAGTACGCGCTCGACGGCCACCCGATGGAGGGTCAATCGGTCGAGGCGGTCGTCGGCTCGGCGTCGATGACCGCTGCCTGCGCCCCGAGGTCTGGCCGCGAGTGGCTGTTCAAGGCCGGCGACAGCGAGTGGCAGCTGGCTGCCGAAACCGGTTTGCTGGGCGAAATCACGCTGGTCTCTGCCGGCGGCGGCCGCGTGCAAGCGAGCCACGCGCGCAGCCTGGTGGCCCTCCATCATCGGCGGGGTTCGCCGGACACGCTGCTCGACGCTTTCGTCCTGGCGTTCGGGATGACGCCTCTTGCCGCCCAGGCGCTGCACTGGCGCGACGCGCCCGACGCGTCGCTGTTGCCACTGCCGCCATCGCTACGGCTTGCGCGCTGCTTGCGACATCCTTTTGGCGGCAATCTCGACAGCCACTACGAGCGCCGCTGGGACGCCGCTCGCCGCCTCTGGTGCCAGCGGTCGAATCACCGGCTGACGACCGCCCTTGGCGCGGTCGAAAGCGAGAGCATCGGCTGGATTTCCGAATCCCGCGGTCCGGTCGCCTTCTCGCTGGTGGTGGACGGCCGCACGATTGCCGACGCTGCGCTTGTCGGATACGGCAATCGTGGCGATCATGGCGTTCCCGCCTGGTCGGCTGCCTATCTGCAAAAATCATGATCCGCCTCACCATCCAACGCAAGGTGTTCCTGGCCACCTTTGCCCTGGCGACGGCGATGGCCGTGCTGCTGACGCTGGTCATGCGCTGGAATCTCGGCGACGGCTTCGAGCGCTATACCAGCGCCGCCGAGCTGGCCCGACTGGACTGGGTGGTACGCAACATCGAGGCCGACTACGCCAGGCACGGCAGCTGGGACTTCGTCCGCGCGGCTCCCGAACTGGCCTGGCTGCGCCTGTCGCGCCCGAGTCCGGGCAGCGGTGTCGATCGTCCGCTGCCAGAGGGTGCAGGCGGTTTTTCGCGCGGCTTGCCGCCGCCGTTTGAACAAGGGCAGGGCGGCCATGCACCGCCATGGGGCGAACCGCCGCCACGGCCTGGCGACGGCCCGCCGCAGCAGGGTTCTCCGGGTGCTCCGCCGGCGGGCGATATCCTCCGCGTGGGCCGGCGTCTGGCGCTGGTCGATGCCGACGGCAAGTGGCTGGCGGGGAACGCAAGTGGCACGGGCGTCG
>DPSD01000612.1:2474-5804 GCA_003538495.1 Accumulibacter sp. | reverse complement strand
CGGGCTGCTCGATGATCTCGACCGTGACCACCGCGCCCGAACTGGCGCCGCCCTTGCCGTCGGGCGTCACCAGGATATCCTGGTTGATCCGCCGGTTCTCGGGAACGACCAGCGTAATGCCATGTTCGACAACAAGGCGACCGACGACCAGACGGTTTGCCCGTTCAAGCACTTCGACAATGACCCCTTCGCGGCGCCCCTTGCGATCGACCCCGACGACCCGGACCAGGGCCCGGTCGCGGTGCAGCACCTTGGACATCTGCTTGGCTTCGAGAAACAGATCCTCGCCGGCATCGTCCGGAACCAGGAAACCATAGCCATCGGGGTGCCCCTCGATACGGCCGGCGATCAGGCTGGCGCGTTCGGGCAGGATGTATGAGCCCTTGCGGTTGCGCAGCACCTGCGCCTCACGTTCCATCGCCCGCAGACGCCGCTGCAGCAGTTCAAGCTCGTGCGCCTGGATGTCGAGCAGCACGCAGACGGCGTCGAAGCTGACTGGCTTGCCCTGCTCTTCGAGAATTTGCAGGATGTATTCGCGTGACGGCAGCGGCTGATCGTAGGTCTTCAGCTCGCGCTCCAGATAGGGGTCACGACGGCGGACTGCCGACAGTTTGCTTATTGACATTTCTTCTAGTTCCTATAAAATTCGGCCTCTCTGGAAATGCCCAGGTGGCGAAATTGGTAGACGCGCTAGGTTCAGGTCCTAGTGGTGGCAACACCGTGGAGGTTCGATTCCTCTCTTGGGCACCAGCATTGAACAACAAAAGCTCTGATTCTTCAGGGCTTTTGTTGTTTTATCGGGCGGCAGCCGAAACGTTTCAACGCTCGCGGTCACCCCTTGCGGCAAGAACCAGGCCCGATCAGGGCGCATTGTACGCCCTCTGACGCAGCCCTCTGCGACGATCAAGGGATCGCTTCTCTCCCATTGCACGAGCGCAGCACGTCGACCGCCGAGGCGCCACCAAACGGCGGCCGCCGGCAGCAAGGACGGCCCATCCCGATCGACGCCGCGCGGACTGACCACCAGCCTGCAGCGAGCTGGCTCACGGCGCGCCGGAATCGCTTTCGGACGAGTGCGAAATACTAGCCATTCGCAACAAAACTATGGATACTACGCTCCCGTGAAGGCGCCAGCCGCTGTGAGTTAGTTGCAACTTAGCCACCTGTTAGGATTCCAGATGACGATACGACCTGAGCTGATAGAGAAGCTGCGCGCGACGCGCGCGAAGTTGACGGAAAACGTCAGTGCCGAAAAGCTGGAAGCGCTGCACGCCAAGGGATTGCTGTCCGCTCGTGAGCGCCTCAACACGCTCTTTGTCGAGGGCACGTTCCAGGAACTAGGCTTGCATGCCTCGCACAGCTCCACCAACTTTGGCATGGCTACCAAGGTCTTGCCGGCGGATGGCGTGGTGACCGGCACCGGCTACGTGGGCAACACGGCGGTGGCCGCTTTCAGTCAGGATTTCAGCGTCGTCGCGGGAACACTCGGCAAGATGCAGGCCAGAAAGATCAACCGCGTGATGCGCCACGCCCTGCGCAATGGTGTGCCGGTGGTGGCCTTCAAGGATTCAGGCGGGGCCCGCATTCAGGAAGGCGTCGATGCCCTGTCCGGTTACGGCGACGTGTTCTACTCCAACGTCCTGCTGTCGGGCGTGGTGCCACAGATCGCCGTGATCTGCGGCCCTTGTGCCGGCGGTGCCGCCTACTCGCCGGCGCTGATGGACTTCGTGATCATGACCCGGAACAACGCGCACATGTTCCTGACCGGTCCGGAAGTGATCAAGGCGGTGACCGGTCGGGCCACGACGATGGCCGAGGTCGGCGGCGCCGAGATGCACGCCACGGTCAGCGGCAACGCCCACTTCATTGCCGAAGACGACCAACACGCCATCGCAGTGGTCAAACAGCTCCTGTCGTACCTGCCCGCCAACAACACCGAGGATCCCCCGCATAATCTCGCGGTGCCGATCGAGGAAATGGAAGATCCGGGGATCAACGACTGCATCCCGGACAGTGCATCGGAGCCCCTCGACATGTACGCGGTCATCCGCCGACTGGTGGACAACGGCGAACTCCTCGAAGTCCACGCCGGATTCGCCCGCAACGTGATCGTCGGCTTCGCGCGAATCAGCGGCGTGGTGATCGGACTGGTCGCCAACCAGCCGATGGTGATGGCGGGCGCGCTCGACCTCAACGCGGCGGACAAGGTGGCCCGCTTCATCCGTACCTGCAATGTCTTCAACGTCCCGGTGGTCACCCTGGTCGACGTGCCGGGTTTCCTGCCGGGCGTAGAACAGGAGCGCGGCGGCATCATTCGCCACGGCGCGAAAATGCTCTTTGCCTACGGTTCGTGCACCACGCCGAAAATCACCGTGATCCTGCGCAAGGCTTATGGTGGCTCGTACCTAGCCATGTGCAGCCAGGAAATGGGTGCCGACATGGTCTTCGCCTGGCCTACCGCCGAGATCGCGGTCATGGGCGCCGAAGCCGCCGTGAAGATCCTCTACCGCAAAGAAATCGCCGAGGCCGAGGACCGCCCCGCGAAAGCCGCGGAACTGGCACAGGACTATCGGGACAAGTTCGCCTCGCCGTACGTGTCGGCCAGCAATTTCTACATTTCCGACGTCATCGAGCCACAGGATACGCGCTGGATGGTTGCTCTGGCATTGCGCAAGATTCTCGACAAGCGTGAACTCAGGCCGACCAAGAAGCACGGCAATATCCCCATGTAATTGGCGACGGAAGGAAGACACCCCATGCTGACAGCAGCCATCATCAAGTCGCTACAGGTCTACGGTATCGCCATCGTGGTCTCGGTCATTGTCGCCGTACTGATCAAGGTGCTGGTCGTGGTGACCAGCAGGATGGAAAGGCGCCAACCGGTCGAACTGCCAACGGGCACCGTCTGCCCGGTCGGACTCGGTGTTCCCGACGAGGACGTCGCCGCCCTGTCGGCGGCGATCTTCGCGGCCATCGGACCACACCGCATCCTGCATATTTCCGAAAGCAGCCACGGCTGGGCGATCGGCGGCCGCGCCGCCCAGCATTCCTCTCATACGCCGGGGCACAGCGCCGGCCGCAGCAACAGATAACAGGAGCTCGAAATGCCCAGACAATTCAAGGTTACGGTGAACGGACGCGAGTACGACGTCAGCGTGCTGGAGGTCACCTCCGGCCAACCGGTGCCGTCATCGACGCCAGCGGCAACCATGGCAGCGCCCGCAGCAGGCAGCTCGCACGCCGCATCGGCGGCGGCACCCGCAGCCGCGCCAGCCGCTGCCGCGGCAGCTGCCGGAGACGGCGACGTCATTGCCGGGATGGGTGGCGTGG
>DPSD01000612.1:0-2260 GCA_003538495.1 Accumulibacter sp. | reverse complement strand
CCGCGCCAGCCGCTGCCGCGGCAGCTGCCGGAGACGGCGACGTCATTGCCGGGATGGGTGGCGTGGTGGTCGAAGTCAACGTCAAGGTTGGCCAGGCAGTAGCCGTCGGTGATCGGCTGATAGTGCTCGAAGCCATGAAGATGAAGACCCCCGTAATGGCGACCCGTGCTGGCCAGGTCACCCGCGTGCTGGTGGCCGCCGGCGATCCCATCGAGGGCGGACAGCCGCTGCTGACAATCGCGTGAGCGACAATCAGCCGAACATCGTTTGCAGGTCAGGGCGCTACCCCGTGGGCGCTGTGCCTAGACGCGAGGACTGAAGCACATGGAAAGCATTAACTTCGTTGATCTGTTCCAGGGCATAGCCACTCTGGCGGCCTCCGAGCCAAAGATCATGATCGGGCGCATCTTCCTGATGTTGCTGGGCTTCCTGCTGATTTACCTGGGCTCCAAGAGTGTCCTGGAACCCCTGCTGATGATCCCGATGGGGATGGGCATGTCCTCGGTGAACGCCGCGGTAATGTTCCTCGAGGGCGGCAGACCCGGGACCCTTTTTGTCGACCCATTGATCAGTGATCCCGTCGCGTTGATCAACATCCTGCAGATCGACTGGCTGCAACCGATTTACACGCTGACTTTCAGCAACGGCCTGATCGCCTGTCTGGTGTTCATGGGCATCGGCGTTCTGCTGGATGTGGGTTACGTCATGGCGCGCCCCTTCCAGAGCATGTTCATTGCCCTGTTCGCAGAACTGGGAACCTTCGTCGTCTTCCCGTTCGCCGTCGCCCTCGGCCTCACCGAGCCCGAGGCTGCCTCGGTGGCCACCATCGGCGGCGCTGACGGACCGATGGTGCTGTTCACTTCACTGATCCTGGCGAAGCATCTGTTCGTCTCGATCACCGTGGTCGGCTATCTGTATCTTGGTCTGACCTATGGGGTTTACCCCTACATGATCAAGTGGCTGGTACCGGAGCGCATCCGTGGCATCGACATGTCCGCGGACCGCGGGCCGCGAATCACCCGGTCGCAGAAACTGATCTTCGCGGTGGTCGCCTGCACGCTACTGTGCCTGCTGTTTCCGGTTGCCGCACCGCTGTTCTTCTCGCTCTTTGTCGGCGTCGCCGTTCGCGAGAGCGGCCTGGAGAACTTCAGCAAACTCCTCGGCGAGACCTTCCTCTACGGGGCAACGTTCTTCCTGGGCCTGACCCTGGGGGTTCTCTGCGAAGCCAACACGCTCCTCGACCCGACCGTATTGAAACTTCTGCTTCTGGGCATGCTGGCCTTGGCGGTCTCGGCACTGGGCGGTCTCGCCGGCGGTTACATTCTGTATTTCTGGAGCGGCGGCAAGTTCAACCCGATCATCGGCATCGCTGGTGTCAGTTGCGTTCCGACCACCGCCAAGATCGTCCAGAAAGTGGCGACAGCTGCCAATCCTGGAGCGATCGTCATGCCGCAGGCGCTAGGCGCCAGCATTAGTGGCGTAATCACCTCGGCAATCATTGCCGCGGTCTTCATCTCGATACTGCGCTAGGAGAAACCGCGCGTCGGCCGCGAGCAGTGGGTGCGCGAAAGAATGGAACCAAGTCCGGGCAGTCGGCCTTGGCCCAAGCAACGCACTGCTCACTCGCCGCGTGATCTGGCTACAGCGGCCAGGTGCGCGGCCTACTTGTCGGAATCTTGCGCTTGCTTGCCCGAGTCCGGCGGAAAGCCCGGCAAGGGAATGCCGTTGAACAATGTACGGGTCTGCGTTTTCAGTTGATCCTGCATCTGGTGGAGCATCTTCCTGCTCTGCTCCATGTAGGTACTCATCATCGTCTGCATCGCCGGGCCCTGAAAATTCATGAACTGCGACCACATGTCGTTCTGCATCTGACTGTTGCTTTCCCCGTAAAGGGATTGCGACTGCTCCTGCAACTTCTTCTGGAAGTCGACAAAGGACTTCATATTCGTCTCCAGATACTTGCCGAGCATGCCTTGCATGGCGTGACCGTAGAAGCGGATCATCTGCGACAGCAGATCGGTGGTAAACAGCGGCACGCCGGCAGCTTCTTCCTCGAGGATGATCTGCAGGAGGATCGCCCGCGAAATGTCCTCGCCGGTCTTGGCGTCCTGGACGCTGAAGTTCTCCCGAGCCAGCACGAGATCCTTTACATCGCTCAAAGTGATGTAGGCACTGGTCTTAGTATCATAAAGGCGACGGTTCGGGTATTTCTTGATCAGTCGCAGCAGTTCGGGCATGGCGTTCCGGGTGCTATGGTGAG
>DPSD01000726.1:4369-4560 GCA_003538495.1 Accumulibacter sp. | reverse complement strand
GCGTCAATCGCAACAAGCGCGGCCTGCGCCTGGACCTCAAGCGTTCGCAGGGGCGCGAGGTGTTGCTGCGTCTGGCGCGTACCGCCGACATCCTGGTCGAGAGCTTCCGGCCGGGCGTGAGCGATCGCCTGGGCATCGGTTATCACGTGCTGCGCGCGCTCAATCCGCGGATCGTGTATTGCGCGATCACC
>DPSD01000726.1:0-4127 GCA_003538495.1 Accumulibacter sp. | reverse complement strand
GATCGTGTATTGCGCGATCACCGGCTACGGACAGACCGGGCCGCTGGCGATGGCGGCTGGTCACGATCTCAACTACATCGGCCTGGCTGGTGTCCTCGACCAGATCGGGGTAGACGGTGGTCCGCCGGCGATTCCCAATCTGCAGGTCGGTGATCTGCTGGGCGGCGCGATGACTGCCATAATGGGTATTCTCGCCGCTCTGTTTGACGCTCGGCGCAGCGGCCAGGGGCGGCTGGTCGACGTGGCAATGAGCGAGGCCGTTCTGTCCCACAACCTTTTTCCTCTGTTCGCCCTGCAGGGCGGCGGTGCTGTGCCGGCGCGCGGTACCGATCGGCTCAGCGGCGCAGACCCCGGCTACCGGGTCTATGCCACCGCCGATGGGCGCTACATGGCCGTCGCGCCGCTCGAGAAGAAGTTCTGGGAGGTCTTCTGTGAAGCGCTCGAACGCCCTGCCTGGAAAGCACAGCACGGGCAGCATGGGGCAGCCGCAGTGGCACTGTCTCGCGAAATGGAGTGTCTCTTTGCCAGCCACGATCAGGCGTATTGGGCCGACTTTTTCGCCGGGATCGATTGCTGCGTGACACCGGTACTTGATGTCGCCGAAGCCCTCGAACATCCGCAGTTCCTGGCCCGCGGCATGGCCGTTCAGGCCGATGGGATAACTCAGTACGCGCCACCGGTGAGAATGTCCGGCTGGGTGTTTGCGGTCGAGCGCTCTGCACCCGGCTGCGGCGAGCACAGCGAAGAGGTTCTGCGCGAGTCGGGATTTACGGTGATGGAGATCTGCGGGCTGCGCGATGCCTCGATCATCTGAAGCACCGTTGTGTTCGCACCCGTCGCGCGCCGAGCCTGGCTTCTGAAGCTGCTGGCGGCAGTCGTTTCAGGGCTTCGGTTCGTCCTGGGATTGCCCGTCCTTGATCGCGGCGGCCGCCTTCTGCATCTGTTCCTGCATCTGTTGCATCATCGTCCACGGCCACATCGCGGCCTGTTTGAGCCCCTCGCTACCGCCTGCCGCTCCGGGGAAGAGGGCCTGCGGGGTCTGAGCCTCGTCGCCGGCAGCGGCGCCAGGGTGGAAGTTGCTGGACATCTGACTCATCGCGCGGACGGCATTGAGCGTCACGGATTGCATCTCCAGGCCCTGAATCGTCATCTGCAGCATTGACAGGTTCATCTTCAGCCAACTCTCGACCGCCTTGAGATCTTTCACCTTCTTGTCGATCTCGTCGGCGTCGAAGGTCGGCGTTACCATGCCCGGCAGGGCGGAAAAGCCCATGCTGCCCCACATCTTCTTGGCGAAGCTCATGGGGTCTGTCATCGAGTCGTGATTGGACATTCTCGGTACTCCGGTGGTGGTGGAATCGGTCATCTTAGCAAAGATTCGCGTTCTCGGAGCGAGCGCCAACCTGCGGAGCCTCGCCCGGCCACCAGCACGTCTCGGCGAACAGCTTCCGGCGGTTCACAAGCGGTAGCAGTACAACCGCGTCTGCCGCCCGTCGTCGACTTCGATCACCCGCTCGGCGGGGACCTCGGGTACGGCAAAGCTGTTGCTGACAAAGACGCTTCCCGGCTGCATCTCGCGCTCCAGTTTTTTCCACAATGCAGCCATCGGGGCCGGTGACAGAAAGGCATAGACGACGTTGTGAGTGGCCGTGTCGGTTCGCCACATATCGCCCCAGCGCCAGTCGCAATTGGCCAGGCCGGCGGTGCGCAGGCGGCCGACCAGCCAGGTCGCCGGCGCGTTCTCGACGCCGGTGAAGTGGGCATCGGGGCGCAGCCTGGCGAGCGGCCTCACAACGCTGCCGATCCCCGCGCCAAGGTCGAGAAAACGCATCTCGGGGAACTCGGCGGCGCACTCCGCGATGGCCGTTGCGGTCGGGAGATTGGAGAGATAGAGCGGGATCTGGCCGCCGAGCGCACCGCGATAGACCAGCAACAGTCCGGTGAACAGCAACAGGTACCAGCCGGGGTCGATGGCCAGCGTGGACGCGGCCCAAGCCAGCGGCGCAAAGAGCGCGTGGATCACCCGCCACCACCAGGCCTGGCGGGTCAGTCCAGCCAACACCAGGGCGACGCCACCGATAGCGAGAGCGGTTTGCGGCCAGGGTAGCTGTTCATTGCGCACACCGTAGTAAGGCCAGGCCAGAGTAAGTACGGCGAGTACGGCTGCCAGCTGCAACGCCAGTTGACGAAGCTGCGGGCCGAGCAGCGGCTGGGTGGCATCCGTGGGTGCGGGCGGGGGCGAAGGCAATGCGGGGCTCCAGTTCCAGGGGGGGCAGCGCCGTGTCAGCCGGTGGGTCTCGAGATCCTGGCTTGCTTTCGCTCGGCCAACCCGACCTGCGACTCGCGACTGCTCGATGATGAATTGTATCGCCGGTGCTCGGTTAGCCGGCGCTTGTCCTGCCCCTTGCCGACGCGCACAGGCGCTGACGCAGGGTGTCCGGCTCGCCGTAGGAGGTCGCCGGGCCGTGACCGAAGCGACGCAGCGGTGCGGGCGGGCCGCCGAGGGCAATGGCGGTCACCGGCGTCTCCGATTTCTGCCGCGAGAGAGTCAGCTCGGTCTCAGCTTTCGTCGTCGGGCGGCAGGATCTTGCCGGGATTGAGCAGCTGCCGGGGGTCCAGCGCCTTCTTGATCGCACGCATCACCTCTACGGCGTTACGGCCGTGTTCTCGCACCATGAAGCGCGTCTTGCCGATCCCGATCCCGTGTTCGCCGGTGCACGTTCCATCCATCGCCAGAGCACGCGCGACGAGGCGGTCGTTGATCCATTCGGCTTCACGCATGTCTTTCGGGTTGCCGGGATCAACCAGTACCACGAGGTGGAAGTTGCCGTCGCCGACGTGGCCAAACAAGGCGATCGGGATCGATACCTGGGCGATGTCGTCGCTGGTGCGTTGGATGCACTCGGCCAGACGCGAAATCGGCACGCAGACATCCGTTGGAAACGCCCGGCAACCCGGTTTGAGCTGCAGGCAGGCAAAGTAGGCATCGTGGCGGGCTTGCCAGAGGCGTGAGCGGTCTTCGTTGCGGGTCGCCCACGCGAAATCCTCGCCGCCGAAACCAGCGGCGATGTCCTGTACCAGCTGTGCCTGCTCGTTGACTGACGCCGGACTGCCGTGGAACTCGAAGAACAACGTCGGCAGTTCCTTCAGCGCGGTGTGACTGTGGTGATTGACCGCCGACAGGGTCAGCGCGTCGAGCAGTTCGATGCGCGCCACCGGGACGCCCAGCTGGATGGTCTCGATGACCGTATTGACCGCCGCCGCGACGCCCGGAAAAGCGCACACCGCCGCCGACATGGCCTCCGGGATCGGCTGCAGCTTGACGGTCAATTCGGTGATGATGCCGAGGGTACCTTCCGATCCGATCAACAGCCGCGTCAGGTCGTAGCCCGCAGATGATTTGCGCGCCCGGCCGCCGGTGCGGATGATCCGACCGTCAGCCAGGACGACGGTCATCCCGAGCACATTGTCGCGCATGGTGCCGTAGCGTACGGCGTTGGTTCCCGATGCGCGGGTGGCCGCCATGCCACCGAGCGAGGCGTCGGCGCCCGGGTCGATGGGGAAGAACAGCCCGCTGCCCTTGAGCGCCGCGTTCAGTTGCAGCCGCGTGACTCCTGCCTCGACGGTGGCGTCGAGATCTTCGGCGTGGACGGCGAGAATCCTGTTCATCCCGGCGAGGTCGATGGTGATGCCGCCGTGGATGGCCAGCACGTGCCCCTCGACCGAACTGCCAGCACCATACGGAATCATCGGCACGTGATGGCGAAAGCACAGGCGGGCGACTTCGGCGACTTCATCGCTGGTCTTGGCAAAGAAGACGCCGTCCGGTAGCGCCGGCTGGTGCACTGACTCGTCTCGTCCGTGCTGCATGCGGATCGAATCGCCCTGCGAAAAGCGGTCGCCGAAGCGATTCTTCAGATGGCTGGCAATCTCTTGCGCCAGCGGCTGGTGGTTGGGGTAGGGGCTGTTCATGGCCTCGGGATGGCCCTTTCTGTGTCGCTGACTGGTGAGGAGTGTTGGCCCGATTCTACGCGGTCGGCCGCGTGCAACCAGTGAAAGAAACGTGCAGCGGCAGGCGTTGTGCTTTATAATCCCGCCCTGCTCAACAGCCCTGAAGCATGAATGCT
>DPSD01000596.1:7251-7411 GCA_003538495.1 Accumulibacter sp. | reverse complement strand
CCTTGCTTGCGGTGCTGGCCAGCGCCGGTCTGCCGCCGTTCGGGGGCTTCGTCTCGGAATGGTTGCTGCTGCAAAGCTTCCTTTTCTCACCGAGCCTGCCGAGTCCATTCCTGAACATGCTGATCCCGGTAGTGGCAGCGCTGATTGCGCTGATCGCCGC
>DPSD01000596.1:2390-6985 GCA_003538495.1 Accumulibacter sp. | reverse complement strand
CGCTGATTGCGCTGATCGCCGCCCTCGCCGGCTACACCATGGTCAAGTTCTTCGGCATCATCTTCCTCGGCCAGCCGCGTGAGGACAAACTCGCGCAGGCGCACGACGCCGGCGGCTGGGAGCGCGTCGGCATGCTCTGGCTGGTCAGCGGCTGCGTTGCGCTGGGCTTGTTTCCGGTGCAGTTCATTGCCCTCATCGATCCAGTGACGCGCACAATGGTCGGCGCCGGGATGGGCAATACGGTGGCTGCCGGTGGCTGGCTGCTGGTGCCGGTGGCGATGGAACGTGCGAGTTATGGGCCGGCGATCTTCCTGCTCGGCGTTGCGGCCAGCTTCGCGATCGCTTTCCTGCTGGTCCGCATTTTTTACCACGGTCGTCTGCGCCGCGCGCCGCCCTGGGACTGCGGCTACCCTTGGCAGAACGCCCGCATGCAGGATACGGCAGAGGGTTTTGGGCAACCGATCCGGCAGATTTTCGAGCCTTTTTTCCGGATAGAGCGCGAACTTCCGACGCCGTTTGATCGCCAACCCCGCTATCACGTCAGCGTTGGCGACCCCATCTGGCACTGGCTCTACCTGCCGCTGGCCAGCGTCGTCGAGCGTTTGGCGCGCCTGATCGGCCGCTTGCAGCAGGGGCGGATTGCGGTGTACCTGCTCTACAGCTTCGTGACCCTGCTGCTGGTGCTGACGGTGGTGAAACAATGACGGGGCTCGGTGTCGCTTCGCAACTGCTCGAGATCGTCATGGCTCTGCTGCTGGCGCCCTTGCTCAGCGGTTGGATCAACCAGTGTCGCGCCTGGCTGCAGAACAAGTCGGGCGCCGGCTTGCTGCAGCCGTACCGCATGCTGCACAAACTGTTCAACAAGGAATCGCTGATCTCCGAGCACGCATCGCCGCTGTTCCGGGGTGCGCCGTATATCGTTTTCGGCTGCATGGCGCTGGCCAGTGCGATCATTCCAACGCTGTCGACCGATCTGCCCTTGTCACCGGCGGCCGACGCGATTGCCCTGGTCGGCCTGTTCGCCGTCGCACGGGTGTTCATTTCGCTGGCGGCGATGGACGTCGGCACTTCGTTCGGAACGTTCGGCGCCCGGCGCGAAATGCTGATCGGCTTTCTTGCCGAACCGGCGCTGCTGATGGTGCTGTTCTCGGCATCGCTGATCTCGAAGTCGACCTCGCTGACCACCATCGTCGAGACGCTGGCACATCGCCATCTGGCGATCTATCCGAGCCTTGCCCTGGCCGGCGTGGCCTTCACCATGGTTTCACTGGCCGAAAATGCCCGAGTCCCAGTGGACAACCCGGCGACTCATCTCGAACTGACGATGATCCACGAGGCTCTGATCCTCGAATATTCGGGCCGTCATCTGGCGCTGCTCGAATGGGCCGCCAGCTTGAAGCTGTTTGCCTACTCGTGTATCGGGCTGGCGCTGTTTCTCCCCTGGGGAGTGGCCGAGGCCGAGGCGCCGCTGGCGCTGCTGCTGGCGATGCCGGTGCTGATTCTCAAACTGGCGATCGGCGGCGTCCTGCTCGCGCTACTCGAAACGCTGAGCGCCAAAATGCGCATCTTTCGCGTGCCGGAATTCCTCGCTACCGCTTTTCTGCTGGCGGTGATCGGCATGCTCGTCTCGATTCTCCTGGGGCAGTGAGATGATGAGCGAACTCGTCGGCCAGTTGATCAATCTCCTCGCGGCAATCCTGCTGATGCTGTCGTTCGCGATGATATCGCAGCGGCGGATTCTGTCGCTGATTCACCTGTTCACCGCGCAGGGCGCGATCCTGGTCGCCGCAACGCTGCTGGTCGGCTACGCCACCCACCAGCCACACCTCTACGTCTCGGCAGGAATCACGCTGGTGTTAAAGGTGATCCTAATCCCGCTGTTGCTGCATCGGGTGATCAATCGTCTCGACGTGCGCTGGGACGTCGAGACGCTGATCAACATCCCGATGACAATGATCATCGGCATTGCGCTCGTCATTTTCGCATTCAACCTGGCACTGCCGATTTCCAAGTTGTCGGTCAGTATCGCCCGCGGCACGCTCGGCATCGCGCTCGCTTGCGTACTGCTCTCGTTCATGATGATGATTACCCGCTCAAAAGCGGTGCCACAGGTGATCGGTTTTCTGTCGATGGAAAACGGCCTGTTCTTCGCCGCCACCTCGGCGACCTACGGCATGCCGATGGTCGTCGAACTCGGCATCGCCCTGGACGTGCTGGTCGGGATCCTGATTCTCGGCGTATTCATGTTCCATATCCGCGAAGAGTTCGATAGCCTCGACATCAGCCACCTCGAAAAGCTCAGGGAAGACTGACTTGCAAATGCTGTATTTGGTCCTCGCCATACCCCTGCTCGGCAGCGTCGTTCTGGCCTTCACCGGGCAGCACGACGGCGCGCGCGAGATCAACGTCGCCTTCAGCCTGGGGACTTTCCTCGCCACCTGCGCGCTGACCGCGGAAGTGATCTCAGGTGGCCCGCTGTTCGCCTGGAACCGCGAGTTCTATATCGATCCGCTGAATGTCTTTCTGCTCACCCTGACCGCCTTCGTCGGCCTAACCACCGCCATTTTCTCGCGCCCCTACATGCGCGTCGAACGTGACCACGGCAAGATGACGCCGAATCGCATGCGTCTCTACCATAGTATGTATCAATTGTTCAACTTCACCATGCTGATCGCGCTGATGACCAACAACCTCGGGATCCTGTGGGTTGCCATGGAGGCAGCGACGCTGACCACCGTCGTGCTGGTCAGCGTGTATCGGACGCCTGCGAGCCTCGAGGCGGCCTGGAAATACTTCATCCTCTGCGGCGTTGGCATTGCCCAGGCGCTGTTCGGCACCGTGCTGCTCTACATGGCAGCGGAAAAGGTGATCGGCACCGAGGGCGGCGCCCTGTTATGGACCAATCTCGACGCGGTCAAGGCGCAGCTCGATCCGGGCATCATCACTTTGGCCTTCGCCTTCCTGTTCATCGGCTATGGCACCAAGGTCGGTCTGGTGCCAATGCATAACTGGCTGCCAGATGCCCACGCCGAAGGACCGACACCGGTTTCGGCCGTGCTCTCGGGTCTGCTGCTGAACGTCGCCGTGTATGCCCTGCTGCGCTGCAAGGTACTGACCGACGGGGCGCTGCAGAATCCCCTTGCCGGGCAGTTGATGATGGGTTTCGGCCTGCTGTCGGTACTCGTGGCGGCATTCTTCCTGTCGCGACAGAAGGACGTCAAGCGCATGTTCGCCTATTCATCGATCGAGCACATGGGGCTGATCACTTTCGCCTTCGGCATGGGTGGACCGATTGCCAACTACGCCGGCCTGCTGCACATGAGCGTGCATTCGCTGATCAAGTCGGGCATTTTCTTCGCCGTTGGGCATGCGACGCAGAAGGCGGGAACGCAGGTGATGGAAGATATCCGCGGCCTCATCAAGGTCAGCCCGACGGTCGGCTGGGGTATGATGCTCGGCTCGCTGGCGATCCTCGGGATGCCCCCTTTCGGCGTCTTCGCCAGCGAATTCCTGATTCTCACCACTGCCATGCGTGAGCAACCATGGGCGACGCCGTTTCTGCTGCTGGCGCTCGGCGTTGCTTTCGCCTCGGTTTTCAGCCGGGTGCAGCCGATGGTTTTCGGTGAAACCTCGGTCAAGCCGTTGCGGCACCCGCCGGCGCTCATCCCGGTCTTTGTCCACCTTGGTCTGGGCCTGATGCTGGGCTTGTATATCCCGCCGTATCTGGATGCCTGGTATCGCCAGGCGGCCCGGATGATTGGCGGTTAATGCGATGCTGATTGCACAATTCATCGAGGATCTTGAACACTTGCCGGGGCCACTGCCGATGCACTACCGGACAGTTCGCGCCGATACCTGGCGGCGGGTTGCACAGGCGGTGTCCGAGGCAGGAGGAAGGCTGCTGTCGTTGTGGGGGTCCGATCGCACGCGCGGCGCATCCGGCAGTCTGGTGATCTCGGCGGCTTATGTGGTTCGCGAAGGCTTGCTCTGGCTCGACCTGCCGCTTGGCGAGCGAAGTGTGATCGATCCGCAGCATCCGAGCTATCCTGACTTGGTCCCGTTCTTTCCCTGCGCGGCGCACCTGCAGCGGGCGGCTGCCGATCTGCTCGGCGTCGTTGCCGAAGGGGCGACTGACCGGCGAGCATGGCTCAACCATGGTGCCTGGCCAGCGAACTGGCATCCGCTACGCCGGCAGGATCCGCATCCAGGCCTGCCTGCGGCACAGGAAGTTACCGACTACGCGTTCGTTCGCGTCGCAGGCGATGGCGTGCACGAAATCCCGGTAGGACCCGTGCACGCCGGAATCATCGAACCTGGGCACTTCCGTTTTTCGGTCGTCGGCGAGAAAGTGCTGCGCCTGGAGCAACGCCTGGGCTACAAGCACAAGGGAATTGAAAAGCGTTTCACCGAGCTGCCGCCACTCGCAGCGAATCGCCTGGCCGGCAGGATTTCGGGCGATTCTACGGTGGCTTACGCCTGGAGCTACTGTATGGCACTGGAGTCACTCGCGAGCTGCGAGATTCCCGAGCGTGCGTGCTGGCTGCGCGCCTTGCTGCTAGAACGTGAACGCGTCGCCAACCACCTCGGCGACCTCG
>DPSD01000596.1:0-2130 GCA_003538495.1 Accumulibacter sp. | reverse complement strand
CCAACCACCTCGGCGACCTCGGTGCACTCGGTAACGACGCAGCGTTCGCCTTCGGACTCGCGCAGTTCTCACGGCTCCGGGAAGACTGGCTGCGACTCGCAAAAGAAGCCTTTGGCCACCGCCTGATGATGGACGGTATCGTCCCCGGTGGCGTCGCCTCGGACATCGACCGCTCCAGCGCCGACCGGCTTTTCCGTCAATGCGACAGCGTCGAGCGCGAAGTACTGCAACTGCAGCAGGTGTACGACGAGCATTCCGGCCTGCAGGATCGCTTCATGACCACTGGCCGCGTGACGCCTGAACTCGCCTCTCAACTCGGCCTGACCGGCCTCGCGGGTCGGGCCAGCGGCCAGGCGGTCGATCTGCGTTGCGACCAGCCCTGGGCACCTTACGACCGATTGCAGGTGAAGATCGCGACGTGCAGCGACGGCGATGTCGCTGCACGCGTGATGGTGCGTTTTGCGGAGATCAGCGAATCGCTGCGCTTGCTGCGCGTGATTCTTTCCCGGCTTAGCGAGGGCGCGGGCGAGACGCGCCGTGAACTACGCTTGCCGGCGAAGGCAGCGCTCGGTGCCGGCTGGGTCGAAGGCTGGCGCGGCGCAGTCTTCGTGGCACTCGAATGGGATGGCGAGAACGGCAGCAACGGCATCCGTCGCTGCCACATCCACGATCCCTCATGGCAAAACTGGCCGGTACTCGTGCATGCGGTGATCGGCAACATCGTTCCCGACTTTCCGCTGATCAACAAGTCCTTCAACCTCAGCTATTCAGGACACGACCTCTGATGTGGCGCATCCTCAGACAGATCGCACGCAACGGCATCCGCAGCGAAGCCCCGCCCGCGGGCAACGATGCCCTGCGCGTCGACGGCGAGCAGATTCAGCGCGAAATCCTCGCGATTCTCGGCCAGGCACTGAGCATCCGCGAAGTCGATGCCGGTTCCTGCAACGCTTGCGAACTCGAAATCAACGCCCTCAACAACCCCTACTATAACATCGAGGGCCTCGGCATCCGATTTGTTGCCAGCCCTCGCCATGCCGACATGCTGCTGGTGACCGGACCCGTTGCACGGAACATGGAGCTGGCTTTGCGTCGCACCTATGAGGCGACGCCGGCACCCAAGCTGGTAGTTGCCGTCGGCGATTGCGGCTGGTGGTCGTATCGCCGCCATTGGCGACAAGCGCCTGCTTCTGCTCCTGCCGATTCTGCACAGCCGTCGGATCGGTCGGCTGTGCCGACGCGAAGGCAGAGGCCATGGGATTGAAGGCTTGATTGCCCGATGCCGGCTCGGGTTGGATTGCGGCCACGGTGGTTGCCGGTGTCACATTTGTTGTACTACTGCTGCGGAAAAACACCGACGAACGCGCCGCATCCTCGGCATCGCCCGGCTGAGCGATACGGCCGGGTTGCGCGGGGGTGTACGCACCTGTGTTCCCGTGGTTTTGCGCATGCACGATGGCCGGCCCCAAGTCGCCCGGCAATGGCTCACCCAACACCGGCACTCCAGGCTTAGCCATTGGCACGACTTTCGTATAGTCCTTGGGCAACTGGTCGAGGCTATCGGCCCGTGAGACGCGATCCACGTTGTACAGCTCGGTGGCCGGGTTGCGCTCACGCTTGTGCGGCTGCAAGGACCAGAGTGTGGCGCCCAGTATGACGATGCCGAGCGTCCCTGCGAGCACGGCCAGCATGCGCCGATTGAGCCGCGTGACCGGACGCGGCGAAGCGCGCAGAGCCAAGGTGTCCGGGTCGGCCTTATTTGTCCCAGTCGACGGCGTCTGCGGTGTGGCGGGCGTGCTCATGCTCAATGCCTCCGCGCCTGGCTGGCCACGCCATCGGTGCGTTCGATGCGAACGACGGCGGCCTTGTCCGAACCTAGCCGCAACTCTGCGGCGCCGAACAGCCGATCCACCACGTAATAGGGGGAGCGGAAGCGGTAGTTCACGAGCTGGCCATCGCCCTGCTGCCCGATCACGAATAGCGGCGGTAGCTCGCCCTGCGCGATGCCAGCAGGGAACTGGATATAGACCCGCTCGCCGTCATCGAACGCGCGCAACGGCTTCCACGGTGGACTGTCACCGGAGATCGCGTAGCGGAACTTGATCTGCACCGCGACATCAAGCCCGACAA
>DPSD01000393.1:2952-5540 GCA_003538495.1 Accumulibacter sp. | reverse complement strand
GGGTCCAGTCCGGGCAGGGACAAATCCAGTGCCTCTCGGATATCCGCCTCGTTGATCTTCGACTTGCTTTCTTCGGCATAGAGTTCATGCACCCGGCGCATGGCTTGGTACAGCATGGCGCGCTGCGCCGGGCGCGGGCGCAGAATCTCGGTCGCGGTGGTGGTACGGCTGGGAATGTGCTGGTTGAAGAAATGAATCTCGCGGTCCACGCCGTCGGCAGGTGCGAAGAACGACGCCAGATGTTCGGCCAATGCCACGGAGGCCGGCTTCTCGCGCATTTCCGCGGTACGCATGAACGCTTCCACCACCTTGCCTGGCAGTGCCTCCACGAGTGCCTGTGTATCGTCCGCCTCGATGGCGTCGTCGATCTCCGGCAACAGCCATTCGATCTCCGGCAGCACCATCATGGCGCCCATGTCGACGGCACTGATGTGGGCGGCCTTTTCGTACAGGCAAATCGCCTGGCGAATCTCCCAGCGCACCTTTTCGCTCAGGTCGCGGTGGCGAAATCCCGGCCAGCGGCCGCCTTCCACCGCGTAGCGTTCGCGCGCTTCGCGCAACACGGCAATGCCGGCCTCGACGCAATCGTGGGCGATCTTCTTGCGGCCGTGGCCGGCGGCGGTCTGCCCGGTCTGCGCGGTCTTCAGTTCGGCATAGGCGAGGTACAGACCATTGACGAAGAACACCAGGTCGGGCCGGCGGCGAATGCGCTTGTTGCTGTGGGGAAACTGCCGTTCGAAGGTCGCCTCGGGAATCACGCGCAGGGAGTTTTTTCTGAACAAGTCCACCGCCCTGGCATCCGCCCCGGCGCGCGGCGCTTCGTTCCATAACACGAACGACTGTCCGGCAAAGCTCAGGCTCTCGCGCAGCACGAAAGCGGCATTCGCCTTGGCGGCGATCTTGGGCAGCAGCGCCTCGGTCAGAAAGGTCTGCAGAAAGTCCGCATCGGAGTCATAGCCCTTCATCGCCCTGGCGTAAGCGGCGGCATTGAGCGGGCAGCCGTCGCGCAGGAAATGGAGCAGATCCCCCGGCACGATCCAGCGCGTGGCGTCGATGTCGGCTGGCTTGCCGAGTATCCAGTCCAGGCCGCCCGGCTGCGGCGCGGTCAGGTAGGGAATGAAGACGCCGTTCTGAAAGTCGCTTTCCTTGAAGCCGGGGGCCATGCGGAGTTCTCTTGTGCTCAGGCCATCTCGGCCGGTGGGTCGTAGGCGGAAAGGTCGATCTTGCCGGTGACCGCCTCGTGGATGATGGCTTGGCGCTGTTGCTGAAGCAGGTCGTCGAGCTGGTCGATGAGCGCGATTTGACGGGCAATCTTGTCCAGACGCGCATCAAGAAATGCGGCCATTTCGCGCTGCTCGTCAAGGGGCGGAACGGCCAGCCAGACGTTGCGCACATCGTCTAGGCTCAATTGAATCTTGGTGCCGCCATAGCCGAAATCCATCATCTGACGCTTGGACTGGGGGCTGCACATGGCATAACCCAGCCAGCGCGGATGCACCGAATCCTTTGCTCGGCAAAGCGCGATGTGTTGATTCACATAGGCGGGTTTGTTCAGCTTTGGAGCGACCGCGATAGAGCCAAGGTCAGCGGTAATAGACACCAGCATGTCGCCTTCCCGGAGACGGGTACGCTTCCCTTCTGCCGCCTTTGACGGCAGAGCAACGTATTTCACATCGCTCAAGTCGAGGTCGATGGTTTCGCGCGTCAAGTTGCCAATGCGCAGGAAAAGGTCGCCCTCATCGGCGTAATACTTAGCCCAGCCGCGTGAGCCGCTCGTAACGTAACGAAGCAGGCGCTTGGCATGGCTGGCTGTCCAGCCCAGGGGGAGTTCCGGTAGGTCGCACAGTCCTGTTGGTGACTTTTCGTGCCCACGCAATCCCGAAGCTAATACCTCCAAAATCAGGTTGATGCGCAGGTCTCGCAGCAGTTCACGTTTCTTGCCGAGGAGTTCGCGGCGTTTGTCGATGCGGTGGGTTTGGAGATCGAGCCAGGAGGCGATGCGGCGCTGTTCGTCAAGAGGCGGGTAACCGACGATGACATTGTTCGCATCGGTTTGAGTCAAACTTGGCAAAGCGGTCTGTGTTGCAATCTCTTGCCATGGAACGATGTTGCTCCAATAGCCCAAGTATTCGAGCGAGTAGTCCTTTCGCTGCACAGTGTGAAACATACATGTATCCACTGCCCAAAAACCCGGCTGAATAACGAAGGGGCGGTCTACTGTTCCTTTTCGACCGATTGCAATGGCCTTTCGGCGACACAAAGGTCGATCGACCATTGCAAATGGTTCGCAGCTTGAGCCGAACACCGGGACGTTTCCTGCCTTCAACTCTTTGTGGTCTCGCCCAGTTTGGAACCTGCCCGCATCCTTGAATCGCCTGAGTTTCCACGTCGAGGGCAATTCGCCGATCCAGATATGCCCTCGATCCTTCATTGGCGGCGTCATCCTCGGGTGTCCGCCTGCTGCAACTCGTCGGCAATTTCTGCTTCCAGCCTAGCCATCTCTTCTTCAACGGCGGCAATATCTTTCAAGATGTCCTTGCTGGACCGGATCGCACTCTGCTTGGGAAACACGCGGTTGAAGTTGATCT
>DPSD01000393.1:0-2680 GCA_003538495.1 Accumulibacter sp. | reverse complement strand
CACGCGGTTGAAGTTGATCTCGCAACCCGTTTTCCAGCCGTGCAGGCACCACGGCTCATGTACCCACGTAGCCAGAAAATCTGCGATCAGCCGGTTGTTGGTCGCCTCATCCGATGAATAGGGGACGGTCTCGCTGTCCTTCTCCAGCAACCGGTCGAGCACGATGTCCACCCTGGCGCGTTCCTGCCCCTGGGATTTGACGGCCTTGGCCCTGACCGACAGCACGCCAAGGCCCTTGTTTTCGGGGCCGACCCAGATGGTGCCGGTTTCGTTCTCACGACCGTAGAGCTGGCCGCCGCTCACGTCGACGGTGGTCAGTTCGGCATTGCGCGCCGCTTCGTGGAACAGGGCAATCGCTTCCTTGACCGTCTTGCCGGCAAAAGGGGCGAGGTCGAGCAGTCCCGCATCGACGTTGTAGAGGGCGTCATCGAAGCGAACGACGATCCTCTTGCCCTCGATCTTCTCGGTCTTGCCGATGGCTCGGCCCTCTTCATCGTGGCGCCAGAGTTCCAGTTCGACCTTGTTGTAGAGCAGCGCATCGATGGGCAGCTTGCGGCTGATCGGTCCGTCGCCGAAGTCGCGGAAGGCTTGCACGATGCGCGCGCGGTTGGCCTCGTCGATCTCGCAGTTTTTCTGGTTGAGGTTCTTCTTGAGCTTGGTAAAGCAGGTTTCAGCGTTGATGAGCAGCACGAACCCCTTGCGGTTGGCCGGCTTGGCGCGGTTGAGCACCCACAGGTAGGTATGAATGCCGGTGTTGAAGAATTCGTTCTTCGGCAACTGGACGATGGCTTCGACGATGTCCTGCTGCTGGATCAGCCAGCGCCGGGTTTCCGATTCGCCGCCGCCGGCATCGCCGGAAAACAGCGTCGAGCCGGAATGCACAATGGTGGCGACGCCGATCTCGGACAAGTGGAACGTGGCGTGCTGCAGAAAGAGCAGTTGTCCGTCGGAGGTGGGGGGCATGCGCTTCGGGTCGAAACGGCCCGAAGCATCCATTTCCAGGTGCTTCTTGAAATCCTTCCAGTCCACGCCGTAGGGCGGATTGGCGACGATGGCGTCGAACTTGTCGAGGAGGAAATGATCGTTGGTGAGGGTGTTGCCCCATTCGATGCGTGCGCCCTCCCGGAACCGCGCCTCGATCGCCGCCAGAGCGTAGAGGGCATCGTTGAGTTCCTGCCCAAATGTGCGCACCGAGAGTTCGGGGAAGGCGTCGCGCAGGGCATCTTCGGTGGCGAACAGGAAGTTGCCGCCACCGCTGGCCATGTCATAGATATCGGCGATGCCGGCAGCGCCCTTGCCTTCGCGGCGCAGTTCGACAATCAGGGCGGTGGCGAGGTCGATCACGTCGGAAGGCGTGTATTGCTCGCCGGCCGTTTCCGCCGAAATGTCCGCCCACTTGCGCTTGATGTGCTCCTCGATGGTGGTGATTTCGGAGTTGTCGAAGGGCGTGAGGTCGATCGAGGCCCACTTCTGGGCGAAGGGGTACAGCGGGCAGTTGTCGCGGCTGAACAGGTCGGACGCCTTGCCCTGCATGTCGAGGAACTTGGCGTGTCCCTGAGCATAGCCGATGCCCAGCAGCCGCTTGGTGTCGGGGTCGTATTGGGCGAGGTGTGCCAGCAGGCGGTTGAGAAAATTGCCCCCTGGCACCAGGCAGGTTTCGCCCAGGCCTTTGCCGTGGAGCAGCAACTCCGGGTGGAATCCCTTATTGGCGGCCTTGGCGGAGTATTCCAGCCATTCGCGGTGGGCGGCATCTTCGAAGCTGAAAGCGTGCTCGGTCTCTCTCCTGAATTCGTCGATGCGTGACTGCCGGAAACGCCGCAGGCGCGATTCGAGCATCATCAGGGCGAAGAACGGCATCATGTAGGCGGGCCAGTCGCTGGCCTTGATGCCGGCGCCGCGCAGGGTGTCGGCGGTCTCCCAGATCTTGTCCGCGCAGGAGAGAAGCCCCGCTCCTATTTTCTGGGTCATGGCGTCTGCTTGATCGGGCCGGGGACGACTCGGCAGCGCAAGGCGTCGGACTTCTCTCTAGCCATTGATTCCCCCAATTGAAGCACTTGTATTCTCGAAGTGCGGTAATGTACCGTAATGTCCGGCACAATCCAAACGCATGCACTCCGCCACGTTGTAGAGGACAAGAGACACCCGATGGCCCGCCACTACTCAACCAAGGACTTCTTCCGGCAAATGCCGAACGCCCTGCTCGCGCGCTACTTCGCGACGCACGACGACGTGTTGACGGACTTCGATTTCACTGCGATCAAGGAGACCAGGATCGACGCGCTGTTCGACGCCTGGATGGAGCTACCCGAAGCCGCGCGCGTGCGCCTGGAAACCGAGTTGCGGGAGATTTGCGACATGGCTTGTCCTGTCGGCACGCAGGCCATTCTCGACGAGGCGGAATTCCACCTCGACCACGACAAGCTGGCCGAGTTTCGGGACGGGTTGATGGCGTTGCCTGGCCACCACGAACGGGCGATGACGGTATTTCTCGACCATGCGAACCTCTGGCGGGGAGCGACACGCTTTCACCATGCCGATACGCTGAGCTATTGGCGGAAGCGTAAGAACCTGCCGCGAGTGGCCGCCGCCGTCGATCCGGAGAGCTTGCGGTCACTGGAAGCCGCCATTCGCTGCTACTACCGCGGGAGGGGGGGGCGAGGCCGAGAGGGCGGGGGCGGGG
>DPSD01000197.1 GCA_003538495.1 Accumulibacter sp. | reverse complement strand
CTACGAAAATTGACCGCCACCAACAGATGGTCGGGCTGGACGCTTACGCTGGACCGATGGCTGCTGGTGATCGAGCCCACAGAAAAAAAAACGGAGCAAGGCCCCGCTTCTTTTTCCGTATCAAGCGACGATCAAACGCGTTACCGGTCGAACTTGGCTTTGGCGTCTGCAAAGGTTTGCTTGACCGTAGCCCAGATGCTTTCGCTGCCATTCCGGATGTCTTCCCACGCGTCATCGGCAGCAGCTTGCAGGTCTACGATCCTGCCTTGCGCAAGGACTATTTGATATCTCAGCTCGTCCGCCTTGTCTTGGTATTTGCCCCGCAAATCCGTATCGACCTGCTTTCCCTTCGCTTCCAAGGCGTCGATGTCAGCACTCCACTCATCAAGCTGGACCTTCAATTTTCCGATGTATGCATCTTTCGCTTCTTTCAAGCTCATTTGTCGCTCCTGTATCAAAATTGGCAAAACCCCGCCCCTCCACGCAGCGGCCGCGCACCCGGCGGATGCCGGTGTTTCTGCCGTCGCATGGCATGCATTAGCCGCTTGCGCAGTCCTAGCCGCCTAGGCGCCCCCACCTACCTCGATTACACCTTATCACGAAATGGTAATTTAATGCGATGCTGGAAATGTACCTGGTCCCGTCCGTGGTCGTCGATCACAGATTGCACACCGGGCAGTGGCGTGGAGAAGTTGCGTCAACCACCACGCGCTCACGCGCCTTATTGGGCCATCTCCGCTGACCTCGACCGGGTGCTCGCGATCAACGACACCCGGCGGAATTGCTCCGGTGGCTTAGTCGATGTCGCCAACCTTGAAGCGTGGCCAGTCCGCGATCTGCCAGGACGAACGGTACAGCTTGCCCCTCGCCAGCCGCAATCGCCTCGGCACCTCAATGCCCCGACGGAGCACCCAGCCAGTAGTCCCTTGGTAGAAGAGCAGTTCGATCGGCGGCAGCCGACATGCGGCGCCAGCGGACCAACGCCCGAAGTAACGACCTCGGGTTCCGCCCTTGCAGGTGGTTGTTGCAGCAGCGAACGACCCATGGTTCACCGGGTTGATAATGATCGTCAACTCGCGGGCGCGCTCGTACTCGCCGCGCGTGGCAAAGACCATCGCCGTCCGGACCGCGCCATGGCCCTGCTGGCCGCCGTACTCCCGCCCTCTTCAAGCCGGTACTGCCGTCCGGCGCCGCCGATCCGGCGGCGATCATAGACACGAGATTATTTGGCGTCAGCCCGTTTCTCGCCCATGATCGGCCTATACTGAAATCGCATCGGCGTGGCCGGTGCTCACCAGGAGGACGACCATGGGCAAGATCAGACAAGGCAACAAGGAATCGAAGAAGCAACCCCTTTTGACCCCCAAGGAAAAAAAGACCGCCAAACAGGCCGAAAAGCACGCGCCTGGTGTGGCGCCGTTGATTCAACGGTAAGCGGTTACGTCTTTGGTTGCACGCTAGCGTGGGATGAGGCTGCCGAAGGGCAACAAAGCGCTGCCGAAGCGAGCAGCGGTCGGTGCTTCGGCAGTCTTTTTTTGGAATGGCGGCGATTCCCCTCCTGCTCGCTGCTGAATCGGCACGCGACTACGCACCGAGCGCGGGCTATAATCAATCTCCCGGCGTGCGCGATGGCTCCCGTGCCGCAAAGTTCCCGATCTACTTGGCGAGCGCAGCAGGAACTGCCCCCCAATCAATTCCTGGACGCACTCAAACGGTCGAGCCGCAGGCGCTGGCGTTCGTCGAACAGGCGCCTGGCCGCAAAGCTGACCGCTACCACGGTGCCGAATCCGGTGCCACCGGCGATCAGGAACATTACCAGGATCTGGTATTTCACGGCCTCTACTGGCGGCGTACCAGCAAGGATCTGGCCGGTCATCATCCCTGGCAGGCTGACAATACCGGCAGCCGACATGGCGTTGATGATCGGGATCAGGCCAACGCGGATCGCCTCGCGGCGGCTGTCCGAAATCGCCCGCTGCCAACTTTGTCCAAGCGCCAGGCGCGTCTCGATGATCGGGCGCTTCTGGGTGGCATCCTGGGTCAGGCGGTCGAGTCCCAGCGAGATGCCGTTCATGGTGTTGCCCAGGATCATCCCGAGCAGCGGTATGGCGTATTGCGGCGCATACCATGGGGTCGTGCCAATCACCAGCAGCAGCGCCATGATGGTGACCGTGAACGACGAGACGAACATCGACAGAGTGCCGACGCCAAATCCCCACCAGCCGATGAATCGGCGCTTTTGCCGAACCATCCCCTCGCGCCCGGCGACCGCGATCATCACCCCCGCCAGCAGCGCCACCCAGAGCGGATGGGCGTTGTCGAACAGAACCTTGAGGACCAGTCCGATCAGAAACAACTGAACGGTGCTGCGCGCCGCCGACGTCAGCAGTTGAAGCTCGACGCCAAGGCGCATACGCAACGACAATCCGGCGAGGCACAGGATCAGCAGCGCGGCAGCCGCCAGGTCGAACGGGGAAAGGACGATCACATTCATCCTGGCTCGCCCTCGACGAGTTTGCCGTCGCGCATGACGAAGCTGCGACCCGCCACACGTTCGATCTGACCGGCATCGTGACTGACCCAAAGCAGCGCTGCTCGCCGTTGCCGTCGATAGTCGCCCAACAAGGTCTCCACCCGCTGCGTACTCTCCTGGTCGAGATTGCCTGTGGGTTCATCGAGCAAGAGCGCGTCCGGACCCTGCATCAGCGTTCGCAACAAGGACAAGCGCTGCCTCTCGCCGGTCGAGCAGCGAGAAACCTCCCAATCAATAGCCGCTGCAGGCAAGCCGAGTTCTTCCAGCCAGGCCGCATGGACACCCTGCGCAAAGTGATCGGCGACCTGCTCCGACCACCAATGACTTTCCGCGGCCACCAGGGCAACCGAACGCCTCCATTGCGGGGCAGGCACTCTCGAACAGGCCTGCCCGTCGAGCCAGGCCTCGCCGTGGTGCGGATCCAGATCGGCAACCGCGCGCAACAACAAGGTTTTGCCACTGCCGGACGTGCCCTGGATGCAAACACACTCACCGGCGTCGACGCCGAGGTCGATCGGACCCACGTGGCGAGTGCGCAGCTGGTGAAGACGAAGACTGGCCAAGATATCGATCAACGGCAATGGAGCATTGGAAGATAAGGGCAACGCTGCGACAAGCAGCCGCGAGGCGCTGCCATGCCGATCAATTCGCGAGGCGTGAATTGGAAGCGCGCATTGTAGGGACAATCGTTGCCATAATGGTGCGAGTTCGGCTTTAATGGCGTGAATTGGGTGGCACCGCCCAACGAGTGGCCGGCGGACGAGAAAACGCGCGGGAGAACGAAATGACGATCCGCAAGATTCATCACGTGGCCTACCGCTGCGTCGATGCCCAACAGACCATCGAGTGGTATGGCAAGTATCTCGGGATGCACTTCATTCTGGCGATCGCCGAGGACAACGTGCCGTCCACCGGCGAACCCGACCCTTACATGCACGTCTTTCTCGACGCCGGCGGCGGCAACATCCTGGCCTTCTTCGAACTGCCCACGCGACCACCGATGGACCGGGACCGGAACACGCCGGCGTGGACCCAGCACATCGCTTTCGAGGTCGGATCGCTGGACGAACTGTTGACCGTCAAGAGACACCTGCAAGCCGACGGCTTCGAGGTCGTCGGCATCACCGACCATACCCTGTTCAAGTCGATCTACTTCTTTGACCCCAGCGGTCATCGCCTCGAACTGGCGTTCAATACCGCTACCCCGGCCATGATGGATCGGCTCGACGCCGTGAAGTGGGAGATGATCGACGAATGCAGGACCCGCAAGGCGCCGAAACATGCGGCCTGGATGCACGACGGCAGTCATGCCAGCTGATCATCGCGGGCGGTCAGCCCTGACCTCGTGGCACCACCCAAGCGGCAACACGCAGCACGGTCAATGAAGCACCGAGGACGCCGACGATGAAACTGGCCACACTGAAATTCGGCGGTCGTGACGGCACCCTGGTCGTCGTCAGCCGCGACCTGAGCTGCTGCCAGATTGTCCCGGCGGTCGCTCGTACGCTGCAGGCGGCGCTCGGCGACTGGCCGCAATGCGCGCCGCAACTGGCCGAGGTATACACGGCGCTGAACAACGGCGCCGCTCGGCACGCGCAGCACTTCGCCGCCGAGCAGTGTCACTCGCCCCTGCCCCGCGCCTATCAGTGGGCCGATTGCTCAGCCTACGTCAACCACGTCGAGCTAGTGCGCAAGGCACGCGGTGGCGAACTGCCGCCGTCGTTCTGGACCGACCCGCTGATCTACCAGGGTGGGTCGGATTCCTTCGTCGGACCTCGCGATCCGATTCAGGCGCTGTCCGAGGACTGGGGCATCGACCTCGAGGCGGAAGTCGCGGTGATCACCGGCCACCTGCCGATGGCGGCCAGCCGCGAGCAATGCGCCGGCGCCATTCGGCTGCTGATGCTGGTTAACGACGTTTCGCTGCGCCATCTAATCCCGGGAGAGCTTGGCAAGGGCTTCGGATTCTTCCAGTCCAAGCCAGCCAGCGCCTTCTCGCCGGTCGCCGTGACGCCCGATGAGCTAGGTGATGCCTGGCAGGACTGCAAGGTCCATCTGCCGCTGCTGGTGCATCTCAACGACTAGCCTTTCGGCAAACCGAACGCGGGCGTCGACATGGTTTAAAGTGGTCCCCATAGTCAAG
>DPSD01000619.1 GCA_003538495.1 Accumulibacter sp. | reverse complement strand
ACCCGGTCCCATACCCGGTCCCATACCCGGTCCCATCCCCGAGCCGGGCCCCATGCCCGCAGGCGGCATGTCCGGGAGGGTCTTGCCCTGGGCCTGGGCACGCTCCTGCATCTGTTTGTGATGTTCCAGGCGGAAGGCTTCGCGCTCTTGCTGAGTTTTCAGCGTGCGCATGCGATTGCGGTATTCGGCCCGTTCCTGCCGCGTCATCAATTCGGATCCGTAAATACGATCCTGATCACGCACCTGGGTACGGTCCTGATCGCGTGCCTGATCGGCGGCATACACCGGCATGACACCCGCCATCCCCAAGGAAAGGGCAAGGGCGGCTATGGATAGGCGTGTTATGCGTTTCATCTCTGTCTCCTTAGCAAAATAAAATGTCCTCACACTCGATATTGCGCGTGCTCGACATCGTCCACTTCCAATCTAGTACAAAAGACCCACTTATCCTAATGCGGAACACTTCGTGCCTGAATGGATCCGGCGATTCGCCGGGTCCATGCTTTGTCCGTTATTGCGCAGGCTGGATCGCGGTAACGGTCAGGGTATCGTCGATGCTCTCGGCATGAAATTTCACGGCGTCGCCCACTTTGAGACCCTGCATCAGTTCCGGCGATTGCACCCGGAACACCATGGTCATGGCGGGCATGTCGAGGTTGACGATCGGCCCGTGCCGCAGGGTGAGCTTGCCGTTGGCTACATCCACCCGGCGCACAACGCCATCGGTCATCACATTGGCCTGGGCAGCCGGCGGGGTCACTGGTTCGGCATGTAGTGGCGCAGCGATCGCCAGTGCGGCCAGTAAGAGAATCCATGTCTTCATTTTTCTGCTCCTGAACGTATCAATATAAAAATGGCATTCAATGGCTGGCGTGGCCAACGGGTTTGCGTACGGTTACCTCGACATCGCCCGGGGTACCCTGGGGCGAGGCAGTGGATGGCGCGCGCATCGGTTCGGCCATCGCGCCGGCAAGCTCGCGTGCCTGCGTGCCGGGCGGCTGCTTGTACCAGCCGGGGTCGGAATAATCGCCGCGCTTCTGCCCGCGCCGCACCTTCATCACGCTGAACATGCCACCCATCTCGACCGGGCCGAATGGCCCCTTGCCAGTCATCATCGGCAAGGTATTGTCGGGCAGCGGCATCTCCATTTCAGCCATGTCGGCCATGCCGCGCTCACCCATCGCCATGTAGTCGGGAATGAGCTTGCTGATCTTGCCCGCCAGGCCGCTGTAGTCGACGCCGATCATCGTCGGCACCGCATGGCCCATCGCATTCATGGTGTGGTGGCTCTTGTGGCAGTGGAACGCCCAGTCGCCCTCCTCGTCGGCGACGAATTCGATCTGGCGCATCTGGCCGACCGCGATGTCGGTGGTCACCTCCGGCCAGCGCGCGGACTTCGGCACCGGGCCGCCGTCGGTGCCGGTCACCTCGAACTCCACGCCGTGCAGGTGCATCGGATGGTTGGTCATGGTGAGGTTGCCCATGCGGATGCGCACACGGTCGCCCAGCCGAACGTTGAGGCTGTCGATGCCCGGGAACGCACGGCTGTTCCAGGTCCACAGGTTGAAATCGAGCATGGTGTTGACCGATGGCGTGGCGCTGCCGGGGTCGATGTCGTAGGCATTGATCAGGAAGCAGAAATCGCGGTCGACCGGCTCGATCGCCGGATGCCTGCCCTTCGGATGCGTCACCCAGAAACCCATCATGCCCATCGCCATCTGCGTCATCTCGTCGGCATGCGGGTGGTACATGAAGGTGCCGGGGCGACGCGCGACGAATTCGTAGACGAAAGTTTTGCCCGGCTTGATATGCGGCTGGGTCAATCCGCCGACGCCATCCATGCCGTTGGGCAGGCGCTGGCCGTGCCAGTGGATGGTGGTGTGCTCGGGCAGCTTGTTGGTCACGAAGATGCGCACGCGGTCGCCCTCCACCACCTCGATGGTCGGGCCTGGGCTCTGCCCGTTGTAGCCCCACATGTTGACCTTGAAGCCCGGCGAGACCTCGCGCACCACGGGCTCGGCCACCAGGTGGAATTCCTTGACACCGTTGTTCATGCGCCAGGGCAGCGTCCAGCCGTTGAGCGTGACCACCGGGTTGTAGGGTCGGCCAGTCTGTGGCACCAGCGGCGGCGCGGTTTCGACCGAAGTCTGGATGACCGGCTCGGGCAAGCCAGCCAAAGCAGAGCGGGCCACGGCCAGGCCGGCCACGGAGGCAGCGGCGCCGGCGAAGAACTGTCGTCTGGAGTTGGTAGGGGTGTTGGTCATGTGATGTGTCCTTTCAATGCGCTGCTGCTGCCGGAGCCTCGCCACCGGCGCCGCCCAGATTCACAAAACTGTCGGGCTCTCCGCCCTGCAAGACCCACTGCAGATCGGCCTCGGCCAGCCAGAAGTCGCGCTGTGCACCGATTGCATCCACCGTGGCCTGAGACTGGTTGCGCACCTCGTCCAGCAGGTCCCAGACGCTCTTGAGCATGCCGTTGTAGTGCAGCACCGTCTCTTCGGTGATGAACTCACGGGTCTTCAGGATGTCGCCCTGGCTGTCCTGCGCCAAGGCGTGGGCGGCCCAATAGACGTTCATGGCTGACTTCGATAGCGCACGGTTACGCAGGCTTTCTGCGTCTGGCAACTGGTTGCGAACAGCATCACCGCGCTTTTGCAGGTCCGCTGCCGCCATGGGTTGCGCCGGGATGGCAGGCAACTGGTCTGGCAACACAAAGCCATCCTGAAGACCCGTTTGCCCCATCGTCTTGACCAGATTGGCCTGCGCCTGGGCGGCGGCTTGCTGCGCTCGCCTCAGATTCATGCGTGCATTGGATGCAGCCAGTTGAACGGGAGACAGTTGCAGCTTGCTCCAGTTGCCCACCGTCACCATGCGCTGACCCAGTTCATAGGCCGCCTGCGCGGCTTCCAGCATGTCACGCTGGTGCTTCAGGACCTGTTGGGCTGCCACGGCTTCGATCCAGGCTTTACGCCCCGCCGCAGCCACTTCCAGCACCTCGCCGGTATCTTCGACGCGGCGCTGCAGGCTGGGGTCGAGTTCCGTCCAACGGCCCTCAGCGATCAGTTGCTCGTGCTTAGGACCCAACCGAGCCAACGCACGGGCCAGATCGCGATGCACCATCCAGGCCATGCGAACCGCTACCTCTGCGGTGGGGATGGCAACTCCCATGGTGCTGCTCGGCGTAACGGCGGCGACGCTCACGTTGGTCTGCTCCCACTTGAGTACGTCGGCATGGCCGCGCTTGAACACTCCCACTGCGTCATTGGCACGGCGCCAGTCGGCCTCCTGCGTCGGGCTGGCCGTCTGCGCAGCCAGCGCGAATGGGACGACCAACAGGCCTGCCACCAGCAGCTGGCTTGTGGCTCGATAACTGAACAAAGGTTTCACTGCAATCGCTCCTTTTGATGTGGATCAAGTGGTGCGGATTCTGGCGAGGCGAGTTCGTCACTTCCCTGTCGGTCAGATTACAAAAATGTCAGCTTTTGTCGCGCCCGCCTCGATACGGGCAAACTCGAGGTCAGGAGAACGTGAACGTGAAAATTCTGATCGTCGAAGATGAGCCCAAAGCGGGTGACTACCTCAGACAAGGCCTGCGCGAGGCCGGCTTTGCCGTGGAACTCGTCACCAACGGTGTGGACGGTCTGCACCATGGCCTGGAGGGGGACCACGATCTGGTGATCCTGGATGTCATGCTGCCAGGCATGGACGGGTGGCAGGTGCTCAAGAACCTGCGCAGCCAGGGACGGCAAATGCCCGTGCTGTTCCTCACGGCACGCGATCAGGTCGAGGACCGCGTCAAGGGCCTGGAATTGGGGGCAGACGACTACCTGGTCAAGCCGTTTTCGTTTGCCGAACTGCTGGCCAGGGTCCGGACGATCCTGCGGCGAGGCCGCTCAGGTCTGGAAGCCACCTCGATGAAAGTGGCCGATCTGGAGCTCGACCTGCTGCGCCGTCGCGTGACCCGGTCCGGCAAACGCATCGATCTGACGGCCAAGGAATTCGGCCTGCTGGAATTGCTGATGCGCCGCCACGGCGAGGTGCTGCCGCGTTCCCTGATCGCCTCCCAGGTGTGGGATGTGAATTTCGACAGCGACACCAATGTGATCGAGGTGGCCATGCGGCGTTTGCGGGCCAAGGTGGACGATGGATTCGAACCGCGCCTGATCCAGACCGTGCGCGGCATGGGCTACGTGCTCGAAGCACCCGAGGACGCCCACTGATGCTCGGCCGGCTGTCGCTGACGGCGCGCCTGACCGCGCTGTACACCCTGGTCTCGGCCTGCGTGCTCGTCGGACTGGGCCTGCTGGTCTCGATCGCGGTGGGTCGGCACTTTGTCGAACTCGACCGTGATTTACTGAAGGACAAGATCGAACTGGTGCAGACCATTGTCAGCGAGACTGCGTCATCCGAGATGCTGGCACCCCGGCTGGATGAGTTGCTGACCAGTCACCACGGCTTGTTCATCGAGCTGCACAACAGCGCCGGCCAAGTCTATGGCGAAGCGGGTTCGGTGTTCTCCCGCCTGCCACCGTCCATCGGTACAGATGAACAGGCCTTTGACTGGACGGCCGGCGATCACACCCTGCGTGGTCTGAGGGCGGCCATCCGTCCGCCCTCCACATGGACGGGCCAGGCCGCGGACGGCCAACCGCTTGAACTGCTGATCGCGCTGGACACGGCGCACCACACCCATTTCATGCAGTCACTCAAGCAGACGCTGGCGCTCTACCTGATCGGCGCCATCCTGGCTAGCGGCTTGCTGGGCTGGTGGGCCGCCCGCCGGGGCCTGGCGCCGCTTCGAATCATGAAAGAGCGCGCCATGACGGTCACGGCCCACAAGCTGGACCAGCGCATGCCCGTGGACGCGGTGCCGGCGGAGTTCGCCGACCTGGCGCAGAGCCTGAACACCATGCTCGAACGCCTGCAGTCCGACTTTGCGCTGCTGCAGGAATTCTCCAGCGACCTGGCGCACGAGCTGCGCACCCCCATCAACAACCTGCTGACCCAGACACAGGTGTCACTGACCCAGAAACGGGATGCGAGCGCCTACCAGGACATCCTCGCGTCCAACGCCGAAGAGTTCCAGCGACTGGCCCGCATGGTGTCTGACATGCTGTTTCTGGCCAAGACGGAACACGGCATCGAACTGCCCAACCCGGAGGCGATCGCACTGGAGCAGGAAACGCGGACGCTGTTCGATTTCTACGATGCTGTGGCTGACGAGAAACGCATTCGTCTTTCGCTTGCTGGGCAGGCGGTGATCATGGGTGACCGCCTGATGGTTCGGCGCGCCATTGGCAACCTGCTGTCCAACGCCTTGCGGCACTCGCCGGATGATGCCGACGTGACGGTGACGATCGAAAAGCAAGGCACCACCACCACCCTGTGCCTCACCAACACGGGGCCCACCATTTCCCCTGAGGTTCTGCCCAGGCTGTTCGACCGCTTCTTCCGGGTGGACAAGTCGCGCAGCCACCCGGACTCCGATGGCGCTGGCCTGGGCCTGTCGATCACCCAGGCGATCATGGCCGCCCATGGCGGCTCCGTGACAGCCAGTTCCAGTAACGGCATCACCACCTTCCGCCTCGTCTTTCCCGGCTCAGTTGCAGATTG
>DPSD01000266.1:3785-4726 GCA_003538495.1 Accumulibacter sp. | reverse complement strand
AGTGGGAGTCGTGAACAAACCTCCGCGTTATATCCCAAAGACGCGGACTTCCATCAGTTCGTGCTGATCCTTGCCAGTAATACAGTTGAATCCGCAGACCGTTTGCTGCCGCGAAATCGACCAGCAGCTTTAGCGGATACCAGTTGCAAAGAAACTGATCGTTGTTGTAGAGCAAGTAAGACTGCCCAACCCAGTTATGATACTTATCGGTGAACGTAACACCCGATTGATCGGAGCCAGACCACCTGGACAAAAGCCCCCAAGGAAATTTGGCTTGACTTGCTCTTGTACCGGCATCTAGACCGGAGCCGCTTGGCGTAGTATTCAATACACTCCGAAGGAAGCCCAGCGGACCGCCACCCCCGCTTCCAGTGATTGCTACCTCCGCAGCATGAGCCTCGCGGTTGCGATTGACACCTTCACCATTTGACGTTGCCCCTTCTATCGTTGAGCCGTTACCAGAGCTGCCACCTGGATAAGGGAGCCATTCACTAGTCGGGTCACCCGACGGAGTGACTGACCCCGCTGATGAGGGGGGCAGCGGCCCAGTCAGACCCCTGTCATCCATTGACTTACCGTGATTGATAAGCGCCCCAGCGTTGCTTGGCGTGTTGGCGACGCCAGGCTTTACGGGAGCACCGCCCGCCGCAGCACCACCGATCGCGCCAATTGCTCCCAGCCCTGCGCTACCGCCACCCGTCATGGCCCCAGTTGCAACCTGTGCGATGAGTTTCAAGAACTCGGTTAGCTGCGTTGCCGCCACCTGCTGCGCTTGTCCCGCAGCGCCAGTCGCGCTCCCGGCACCGGCCTGCGCCGTTTGCAGCGCCGCTTGCGCCAGCGCAGCAACTTGTGCCATGCCGCTCATGTCGCGAAACATGTTGCCGTTTGCGATCGCCGAATAAAGAGGTCCTAGGCCCGCCGGATCCGGCAGGGCCGGTGGG
>DPSD01000266.1:0-3531 GCA_003538495.1 Accumulibacter sp. | reverse complement strand
TCCGGCAGGGCCGGTGGGTTCACTATGTTGAGGACCTGACCTTCCAGCGCTGCAGTCCTTACCGTGGGATCGTTCGCCTTGCCGCCAGCACTGAGCGGGTTGATCTCAGGAGGCAGGATTGGAATGGGTGAGTCCTGCCAGTTCCAGAAGCGCGTGATATCCAGCTTTTCGGCCGAGTTTGATCGGCCCAGAACGGCTTCGGCAAACACGCCGCTGCTCGGCAGGGGCACCATGTCCTCTTGTGGAATGGGGTCGACCAGGTCATGGCGCTTCAGGAACGATTGCCATTCCTTGTCGTTCTCGCCAGCATAGCTTCTGAAGATCACATAGTTGCCCGACACCGCGACGGGCAACGGATCAATCTGCTCAATCAGCGGCCGGTTGCCGAAGCGATACGAGGAAAGCATGGTTGTGATCGTTGCCGCATCGAGCGACCGCCAGATGGCACTGCTGTAGTGCAACGAATTCTGGTTGAGGTGGCTCAAAACATCGGCCTGCGCCAACGTCGAGCCGAACTCAAAGGCCACGGTGAGTGGCTCGTTGCTCTCATAGCGGATCGACACCGGTAGCACGAGCGTCGGTGCATCCAAGTCGGGACGGTCCCCAAGTTGTGTGCCGTCAGGCAAGCGTATGTCGTATAGCAGATGAATGTTGGCGATGCCAGCCTTTGTTTCTTGGCCGACTCGACGCTTCAATACAAGGCGGCGAAATCGATCTGGACTTTCCAAACTCAGCGCTGCTCCGGACTGCGTAACATCCACTGAGTAACCCTGCCAGCCCCAGACGTCGTCAGCCTTACGTTCGGGAATGGCATTTCGTCTCGTCGTCCCATCGTTGAACTCAACAATCAATCCCTCAAACATTGCCTGAATATCGCCACCGACAGTGTGGATCTGAAGCCCTGCCTTCGGCAAGACTATGCTGGGATCGTTGGGAAAGCCAATTTCGTCTCCCAACGCATTTGAGACCGCGTTCAACCAAAATGCGCCCCAAGGCCCTGCCTTTGCTGGCGCATGAATCACGACATTGTCCGGTTCGGCCCACTGCAACGCTCGCACACCGGGGATCAGCGCTGCCCTGGCGATGACGTCCCGAAAGCGCCGGATGGTGGCATTGGTGAAAGACACCAGCTTCATCGGCAGGAAGAGGCAACGCGTCACGCGGGACAACTCCACCATCACCCGATAGATTTGGACAACCTCAAAGTACTGGATGGTGAGGGCGTGCATGTGGTTGTAGTTCGTCACTACACGCGTGCTGAGCTTCTCGCTTTCTTCCTGCGAAGACTCCGTGACGGTGGTGGCTCGTCTGTTCCGCACTGAGTTTGCTGCCTGGTGCGTGCGGTCGCTGATGTTCTGCTGCATCTCTGCGTTCAGACTGCGCGAGCCATTTGAAGAAGCCCAGCCGGTCGCGTTGGTGGTCGCGGTGGAATTGGCCGACGATGTTCCAGAGGACGAACTCCCAAATCCGACCTGAGCGCTGGCGCCCTCTCCGCCGAAGATGGCTGCGCCGATGGATGCCAGCAGACCAGGGGATTTGCCGCCGGCACTAACCCCGACATTCGACTGACCAGTGGTCGTTCCCGACTGATT
The DNA here is from genome assembly GCA_003538495.1 of Accumulibacter sp. The sequence goes on along the minus strand of DPSD01000266.1, from coordinate 1,939 downwards.
TTCTGTAGCGACCGAAGCCGACCCAGAGAATCCGCTCTGTGCTTCCCGGGCTACAGAAGACGTCACCTCGCCCATTGACCTTGCACGTCCTATGTCTGCAGCCATGAGTTCAGTCTGAGTGGTGTCGTCCGCGCTCGTTCCGCGGATGCGTCGCGACCAGTTGACCATTGCGATGCGCGTGCTTTCGCCAGGGGCAAGCGCCATAGAGTGCAGCAGTTGACCCAGTGCCAACCCTTGTGGGAACCAACTCTGGCGATAGGTCAGCACCGCACCCACCGCCAGCTTGGCGGTAAGGGCCGAGGCCACGATATCGCTGATGTCGATGCCACCTGCAGTGACTATGTCCTGGAGTTTGCTCGGTGACACCGGGGCCAACGGGGGAACCATGGTGGCCGGTGTGGCGTCCCCGTCTGGGGTGTCGGCGGACTCCAGAATGACGCGATCGAGAACGATCACGTCGTACTGGACGCGCTCGGTTGCGTAGCGGCGTGGAATTGGGATTAGATCGTCTGGGCGCTCGGGGTCGTCAACGATGCTCTCGGAGGCTCCATATGCCTGCTGCAGGATGGCGTTTGCGTTTCTGTAGGGTCGCCAATCCGCCAGATCACGGATACTGGTCACGCGAAGCGCTACGGCAAGCCGCGCATCCTTGGCGGCGCCTATGCCATTCAAGGCGGTGATGGGTGCCGCCGCCAAGATATTGGCGCCCTTTCCGCGGTACGTGGCGTCCACCAAGTCGCCTGGCACAGTGACCGATGAAGACTGCGAATCGGCCACGGCAACGATTCGCCGGGCCGCGTCGAACAATCCAGAGGCCGCCAAATCCATGACGGTGCTGATGCCGAAACGTTGCAGCATCGCTGCCATGTCTGAAGTGACGCCTACCAAAGCTTGTACCGGGGCGGCCAAGGCCGCCTGGGGGCTAAGAGCGGAGTAGCTCTCGCTCAAGAATGAGGAAACGCTCTGATAACTCCACTTCCCTTGCACTTCATTCATGTTCCACCTCGTGACGTTTTGGATTAAGCCTAATCGGGATAGGAGAAAGCCTCGCGGCCTCCCCCTCCCACACCACCGGACGAACGGGTCACGTATCCGGCGGTTCGATGAAGCAAATTCCTACCGCGGCGCAAGGCTCGGTAGTCCCATTTGTTCGAAGAAGCGCAACGGGAGCGCGATCGACAGGGCCGGCGTCTGCGACACCCGCCACGGCCCGTGTGCAGACTTGCTGGTATTCCACGCTTCACGCACAGACACGCCGCGTTTGCGCAGTTCCCGATAGCCCGCTCGACCCCATTGTTTCCAGAGATAGCAGCGTAACTTGCGTCGTACCCACTTGTCGAGGTCGCGCAGAGGGCTCAGCACCTCGGTGATTCCGAAGTACGCTTTCCAACCAAGCAGGGTTTCTCGAAGCTCTGCGACGACGGCGGCGAAAGGGGTGCCTCTTGTCCGACGGGTCAGTTCCCGCACACGGTCCTTGAGCTTGTCGAGGGCCTTGTCGGCCACCTTGAGTCGGGCGCCGTTGCGGCTGACCGTGAAGCCCAGGAACTTTCGGTTCATGGGCCGATCGACCGCGCTTTTTAGTGGATTCACTGTGAGCCGCAGCGAGTCACTGACAAAGCGTGTCACGCTGGCCATCACCCGCTCACCCGCGCGCTTGCTCTTGACGAGGATGTTGCAGTCGTCGGCGTAACGGGCAAAGCAGTGACCACGCCGGTCCAGTTCCCAATCCAGTTCGTCCAGCACCACATTGGCCAGCACGGGCGACAGCGGCCCACCTTGCGGTACGCCAAGAGGCGTCGGTTGAATCTGCCCCTCGATGCTTACGCCCGCCTTCAGGAAACGATTGATCAGGCGCAGCAGGTCGGCGTCCGGGCAGCGACTTTTCAGCCGTGCCATCAGCCGGTCATGATTCACCCTGTCAAAGAAGGCTTGCAGGTCC
>DPSD01000064.1 GCA_003538495.1 Accumulibacter sp. | reverse complement strand
CGGCGGTCTGGCCGATGTTGGCGCAGAGCCGGATTTCGACGCCATCCTGGGTGACTGTCGGCAGGCCAATCAAGCCTTTCAAGACGCCCTGGTGCGCTTTCAGGTTGGCCTCCAGTTGATCGTACTTGCGCAGGATCCCGGGCTGCGGGTTGACGAAGACGCGTCCGGCCAAGGCATCGACGATCACCAGGTCGCCCGCGCCGATTTTGCGGGTCGCGTCCGGCACCTGCACCAGCATCGGAATGCCGAGCGAGCGGGCGAGGATGGTGGCGTGGGCGGTGAGGCCGCCTTTTTCGACGATCAGCCCACGTACGCCGTGGCCTTCCAGCTGCGCGACGACCGAGGCGAGCAACTCGTGGGTGACAATCACGCATCCATCGTGAAGGACAGGAAGATCCGCGGGCCCGTTCTCCGCCAGGTGATCGAGGAGGCGCTTGCCGACGTCGTGCAGATCGGCGGCGCGCTCGCGAAAGTAGGGGTCTTCGAGGCGACCGAACAAGGCCATCAATTCCCTGATCGCTTCTTCGACCGCGGCCTCGACGTTCATTCGACCGTCAAGGCACAGCGCACGCACGGCATCGCGCAGGTGCACGTCGCGCAGGAGGAGGATCTGGGCTTCAAAAATCTCCGCCTCGTCGTTCCCCAAAGTTCGCCGGAGGCGCTCTTGAACCTCCAGCAGTTTCTCCTCGGCGACAGCGACGGCGGTGTCGAAACGCTCGACCTCACCTTGCGCCTCCTCCTCATTCACCTCCCGGCGCGGAACGGCCGTCTGCCTTCTGGCGCAATCGCAGAGCAGGGCACGCCCGCGGGCGAGGCCGGAAGAAGCCACCTCGCCAAGGATCATCAATGGGGCAGGCGGTGCGTTGTCGGCGATGTTCATGAGTATGATTACCTGGTGGTGGTTGCGGACGACGGTGATTCCATGGCGAGCGCTTCGGCGAAGTCCCCGAGCAGGTCTGTGGCATCCTCGATGCCGACCGAGACCCGCAACAAACTGTCGCTGATACCGGCACGCTGGCGCTCGGCGGGCGTCATCGTGCGGTGCGTACTGCGGCCGGGAACGCAGATCAGGCTTTCCACGCCGCCGAGACTCAAGGCCGGCATGACGATGCGCAGGCGGCTCAGCAAGCGATCGACCTGGTCGGGTTGACGCAGCTCGAACGACAGCATGCCGCCATAACCGCGCATCTGGCGCGCGGCGATGGCGTGGTCGGGATGCCCGGGCAGCCCGGGATAGTTGACGCGCGACACGGCCGGATGCGCGGCGAGGAAGCGCGCGAGGGTCTCGGCGTTCTCGTTGTGCCGTTGCACGCGCAGGGCCAGCGTCTTCAGGCCGCGCTCGAGCTGCGAACAGGCGTGCGCATCAAGCGTGCCGCCAAAATGCACGGCACTCGCCGTGATCCGGCCGACGACCTCGGCGGAGGAGACCACCACGCCCGCGTTCACGTCGCTGTGGCCGTTGAGGTACTTGGTCGCACTGTGCAGGACGGCGTCGATGCCGAGCGGGATCGGGTTCTGGTTGATCGGCGTCGCGAAGGTGTTGTCGATGATGGTCATCACGCCGTGGCGTTTGCCGAGCGCGGCCAGTTCGGCCAGGTCCACGCAATGCAGCAGCGGATTGGACGGCGATTCGACGTAGATCAGCCGCGTCTCGGGGCGCAGGGCAGCGGCGAACTGGTCGACGTTCGCGCCCCAGGAAACCTGAATGCCGAGTCGCTGCAACTCGCGGGTGATCAGCTGCATGCTGCCGCCGTAGAGATCGTTCTGGAAAATCGCATGCTCGCCAGGGTTGAGATGGGCCAGCAGCAAGGTCGAAACCGCCGCCATTCCCGAGCCGAAGACGAGTGCCGCCTCGCCCTTTTCGAGCGCCGCCAGCTTGCGGTTGATGACCTGCTGGTTGGGCGTGTTGAAGTGACGCGGGTAGATGGTCTCGTTGGCCGGATTCGGAAATGCGTAGGCCGTGGACGTGAAGATCGGGCTGCACGCGCCGCCGGTGGCCTGGTCCACATGCGTGCCGGCGTGAATGCAGAGCGTCGACAGGCCGTGGCCAGGTGGCTCGGGAGTGATCGGGTTCATTAGTGTCGCCTCGGGCTGTTGGTACCATGGGATGACGCTTTCGTTTGCACGGGACAGGCACGAAACACCCGTTGGTAAGCGTTGTCCTCGCTTGCCCCGCTGTTCGGCCAACTATAGCAGTCCGTGATATAAAACGATGCTGGGTCGCCGGCAACGACTGTTCGGGCACCGGTAGCCTCGTGGTCTGCGGTCAGGTACTGACTTCCACCGCGGGAGACCGGGCGGCCAAGCGTCGGACCTTGCGTCGCGGGCACTTGCCGGCGAAGTGTCGTCCGCTGGTTTCGTTCGATTGATTGGCAAGGAGTTCCACGATGCACGCGACTGCCGAGTTGGCGCACGCCGGCTTTGATCTGTTTCAGGCGCTAGTGGCACAGGCTCCTGACGTGATTATCTTCGCCGACCGCGCGGGAACGATCCGCGTCTGGAACTCCCGCGCCGAAAAGGTGTTTGGCCATTCCGCTGCCGAAGTCCTGGGCGAGAGCCTGGACGTGATCATTCCGGAGCGACTCCGAAAGGCACACTGGAACGGCTTCCACAAAGCCATCGACTCCGGTCAGACCAGATACCGGAACCAGGTGCTGACCACCCGCTCGGTGCACCGGGACGGCAGCAAGCTGTACGTGGAACTGAGCTTCGGCCTGGTGCGCGACGGAACTGGCGCGATCGTCGGCTCGCTGGCCATCGGTCGGGACTGTACCGCTCGCCACCTGAAGGCGGCGGCGCAGTCTTCGGCCAGCGGCGCCAAGCCGGCCGCGTGACCGGACCGTGATGTGACGACAGGGATTCCGTTATTTCCCGCACCAGTGGCCGGTACCGAGGCGCCGCTGGCGATGCTTTCGGCTTGCCACGGCCGCATCGCAGCGCACTGCGCAAGCTTGCGGCGCCTGGTTCCGCACCTCCTTGCCGGTGGCGTCGACGACGAAGCGCGCACCGCGGCGACCCGGCTGATGCGCTACTTCGACAAAGCGGCCCTGGACCATCATGCCGACGAGGAAGACGATCTCTTCCCGGCGCTGATCGAGTCGATGGCCGGGTCGGACGCGATCTGCCTGCGCGAAATGATCGCAGCCTTGACGGCCGATCACCGCGCCCTTGAAGCCTGCTGGCAGCACCTGCGCGGGATCCTCGATAGGATCGCGGCGGGCGAGGGCGTAGCGCTCGTCGCCGACGATGTCGAGGCGCTGGCGGGTCGGTATGAGCGCCACATCGAGCGCGAGGAAAGGGAGCTGTTGCCGATGGCGGCGCGTTTGCTGAGCGATGACGAGCTTGCCCGCGTCGGGCGCGCGATGCGCCAGCGCCGGGGGATTGACGAGGCCTAGGCGCTTGACTGCCGGCGAATCCCATGGAGCCGGTGCTCCCCTTCGGCTTCCGCGCCGATCCCGGCTCAAGCGGCGCGTCCCTCGCCGGCTTCCTCGTACGTCCGCCCGTCGCGGATGCGATAGATCCGCCGGAACGTCGGGATGATCTTCTCGTCGTGGGTGACGACGATGATCGCCGTTGCGAAGCGCTGCGCCATCTCGTTCAGGATGCGGACGACGGCCAATGCGCGCTCGCTGTCCAGCGGCGCCGTCGGTTCGTCGGCGAGGATGATCGGCGGCAGGTTGACCAGTGCGCGGGCGATCGCCACCCGCTGCTGCTCGCCGCCGGAAAGCTGCGCCACCTGCGCCTCGGCGCGATGCCCGACATCGAGCGCCGCGAGCATCGTCCGCGCCCGGTCGCGCGCTTTGGCGTTCGAGATACCGGCCAGCATCGGCAGCAGCGCGACGTTGTCGGTGACGTCGAGGAAGGGAATGAGATACGGCGCCTGGAAGATGAAGCCGATGCGGTCGCGGCGCAATGCGCGCAGATCGGGCACCTGCCAGCCGTTGTCGTAGATCGCCTCGCCGGCGAGCGCCATTCGTCCTGCACTGGGCTCGATCACCGCACCCAGGCATTTCAACAGCGTGCTCTTGCCTGAACCACTGGGGCCGATCAGCCCGACGACCTCGCCGGGCTCGACGGTCATGTCCACACTCTTCAGCGCGTCGACCGCCGCCTCGCCCTCACCGTAGCGCTTGCTGAGGCCGCTGATTTCGATCGCCGCTGGCATCTAGCCGCCGATCGCCGTCGCCGGATCGACGCGCAGCGCCGCGCGAATGGCGACGATGCTCGCCAGCGCGCAGATCACCAGCACCAGCAGCGCGCCGAGCACCGCGTCGCCGGGGAGCAGCAAGACGTACTTGGGGAAGATCGGCGCCCACAGCGTGGCCGCGGTCTTGCCGACGACGAAGCCGATCGCGCCCAGGCCGAGCGCCTGCTGCA
>DPSD01000494.1:2845-3013 GCA_003538495.1 Accumulibacter sp. | reverse complement strand
CGAAGGGAATCAGACGTTCGGTCCCGGATTCCTCGCCGTAGACGGCAAAAGTGATGCCGACGCGATGAAATGCGGTATCGGCCTCGACTCGCTTGCGCTCCAGGCGCTCGACCGGCATCGCTGCCAGCCACTCTGCAAATACCCGGTAATGGGGCCGCAGCGTGCCTG
>DPSD01000494.1:0-2542 GCA_003538495.1 Accumulibacter sp. | reverse complement strand
GTTGTAGAAATCTGCGCTCATGATACTCACCACCAGTTAGGTCCCTAAAGTGTAAGCAGAAATCGTGCCAACAAATTGAAAGCACACAACAGCAAGCACCCGCAAGCTCGACGACTGTGTCTATGCCAACAAATGGTGCGACGCTACCAGAGAAGGCACTTGCTTGGTGCATCGCCGATGCGATTCGGATCGTGGCAGCATTCTTCGATCTTTCCGGATCAGGACGACAGCCATGTCGCGTCGTAGGCCTGAATCGATCATTGTAGTCTCGTCAGCGTCGCTCAGGCTGGCGATGGCAGGTTACGTCTGTTTACACCAGTGTAGAGCTGACGCGGACGCGCGATCTTGTATTCGGGATCGCCCAGCATTTCTTCCCACTGCGCCATCCATCCCGCGGTGCGGGCCAGTGCGAAGATGCAGGCGAACATCGAAGCCGGTATACCGAGGGCCTTCTGTACGATGGCCGAGTAGAAGTCCACGTTTGGGTAGAGTTTGTTCTCGACAAAATACGGATCTTCGAGCGCAGTTTTCTCCAGGGCTTTCGCCACCTGGAACAGAGGCTGATTCTCCAGCCCCAGTTCCTGTACCAATGCATCGCACACTTCGCGCAGTAGCCTGGTCCTTGGGTCGAAGTTGGTGTAGACGGGGTGGCCAAAGCCGATCCGCCGGAGACTGTCGTGATCATTGCGGGCGCGGGCGACGAACTCAGCAAGCCGTGCGACATCGCCGATCGCTTCGAGCATCGCCAGGCACGCCTCGCTGGCACCTGCATGTGCAGGGCCTGACAGGCAGGCAATCGCCGCGGCAACGCAGGCAAACGGGTTTGCGCCAGAGGAACCGGCCATTCGTACCGTCGAGGTTGCAGCATCCTGCCCATTCTCGGCATGCATGATGAACAGCCTGTCGAGCGCGCGCACCAGGAGCGGATTCGGCCGGTACGTTTCGCGCGGGGTGCCGAACATCATGTACAGGAAATTGGCGGTGTAGCTGAGATCGGGGCGCGGGCTCATGAATGGCTCGCCGATCGAGTACTTGTAGGCCATGGCGACAATCGTCGGCATGCGGGCCACAATGCGAAGGAAGCTGAGCTTGCGCCGCTCGGCGTCGGAGAAGTCGGCAGCGTCATGATGGAAAGCCGAGAAGGCGCCGACCACGCCAACCATCACCGCCATCGGACGGGCATCCCGACGAAAGCCCTGATAGAACTTGACCATCTGTTCATGTACCGAAGCCTGCTTGCGGATCGCGGACTCGAAGCATTGTTTCTGCGCGGCATTCGGCAGCTCGCCATTTTTCAGCAGATAAGCCACTTCGAGAAAGTCGCATTGTTCGGCAAGTTGTTCGATCGGGTATCCGTAATGGAGGAGTTCGCCCTTCTCGCCATCGATGAAGGTGATTTTCGACTTGCAACTGGCGGTCGACTCGAAACCCGAATCGTAGGCGAAGCGACCGCTCCTGCCACCCAGCGTACGAATGTCGAGACAATCGTTACCGTGGGTCGGCGTCAGGACTGCAACAGGCACAGGCGCCTCGCCGTGAATGCTCAGCGTGGCATTACGTCCGGTGATCATGGTATTCCTCCTCATCAGTTCTTCGATGGCATCAATTGCCGTGCAATGTGGCCGGCGGAACGGCCTGGGCAGCCCCACGGTCCCGATTCGCCTTGCCGCGCAAGGCGCACCGCCTTGGGGCCACGTTCGTCAATTTCGCACCGGCGCTGTGCTCGCCGCTGCTTGCGCTGCAACTCCCGTTGATCGTTTACGCCTGTCAGGCACCCAGAATGCGTTGCTGCCGGCGCGCAGCCTCAATCGATCACGCCTCGGCTACTCTGAGGCTAGCAAGAGGCATACCAGCCAGAATGCTGGTGCGCACGAATTTTGCTTGAGCTACCAGGTGTGCCCGAAGCTCGTCATCTGATCTCTCGGGAAGTACTTCGCCGTGCTGCGTCAGTCTCTTGACTGACACCTGCCGGCATCGTTGACAAGGCGGATAAAGATGAAGACACCAATGATTCTCCCCTGGCTGGCTGGCAGGGCCGGCGTGAGCGACAGCCGCGCCGAGGAACTGTGGCGGGTCGCCTGTCGTGAGGCAGCGCTGCTGACCGGTGAACGCGACAGTTCACCCTACTGGGGTATGGCGCAGCAGATCCTGCTGGCGCTGCTCGAACAGGAACGCTGGCAGGCGTATCCCCTGCTTGTCTGGCCCTGGCTGCTCATGCAGGGTGGGCTGCAGCGCTGGTCCATATTGACGCGGCGCTGGCTGCTGCCACTGCTGCGTGCTTGCCGGCCTCTGCAATCGGGCCGGCCGCGATGAAAGTAGAGACGGTGGCGCGCAGCGCCTTGATCTCGCGCCTGAAAACCCGCCTGCGGGATGGGCAGCGGCTGATCCGCGAGCGATTCCTTGCCGGGGGCGACGCCACTCGCCTGCTGCACGAACGCTGCCAGCTGGTCGACGAAGTGCTGTGCGAACTCTAGAGCAACCTCGCCATGCCGGCTTAGCAGGCGTTGATTGCAGTGGGCGGCTACGGACGCGGCGAACTCTA
>DPSD01000506.1:1159-2587 GCA_003538495.1 Accumulibacter sp. | reverse complement strand
CCACCGGGGCGGGCCTGGCGGCTGCGGTCTCGATCCGCACGCGCTCGAGGGCATAGAAGGCCGGCGGTGGCGTTCCCGTCGAACGGAGCGCGCTGCAACCGCCGACGCAGGCCAACAGCAGACCGACGGCGCATTGCCGGCCGCGGGAAACGAGGAATGAACTGATCATGGCTGCCGTGCTCCGCTGGATGAGGATTCACCGGGCCCGTCCGGCACCGGCCGGCGACCGAACAGGAGGCTTGCCGGATTGCGTTCGGTCTGCTCGGACAGGCGCCGCAGCGAAGCCGACAGGACCGTGAGTTCTTCGAGCAGCCGTTCCAGTTCGGGGAGCGTTTCCGCGCCGAAGCGCTGCACGTCGGCGCCGACCGCGTCGACCGTCTTGCGGGCGCTGACACTGGTGCGGGCGACCTCGCTTGCCATTTTTCCGACAGCGTCGGCACTGCGGCCGAGGCGATCGATCACCGGCCCGACCTGCGCGGTCGCCCGCGAGGCATTCTCGAAAGTGCGGGCGGCATGCGTGATTCCCGAGTCGAGCGCGTCCTTGCGCGCGGCGATGGTGTGCGCGACGACGGCGATGTCGGCGAGCGCGTCGGCGAAGGCTTTCCGGTTCGCGTCGCTGAGGATGGCATTGACGTTGTTCGACAGGCTGTCGAGCTTGGTCAGCACGGTGGTGAGCAGATTGTCGAGCCGCGCAGCGAGCGAGGGCTTGGTGCGAATCACCGGATAATCGCTGCCTTCCGTAGCCCGCAACGGCGGTGAATCGCGCGTACCGCCGCTGAGTTCGATATAGGCGATGCCGGTCAAGCCCTGCGTCTTCAGGACGGCGACGGTATCTTCCCGGATCGGCGTGCCGCGCTCGATGGCGAAGAGCAGATTTACCTGCTGCGGATTGCCCGGGTCGAGTCGAATCTGCCGTACCTTGCCGACGTCGACGCCGTTGTACTTGACCGGCGCGTCGGCATTGAGACCGGCCACTGACTCGTCGACGACCGCCAGGTAGAGGTCATGCGTGGTCCGCAGAGCGCCGCCCGAGGCGAGCCAGAGGATGCCGGCGACGAGAACGGAGCCGAGAACGAGAACGAATGCGCCGACGAGTGGATAGTTCACCTTGGTTTCGATGTTGGCCTCACGGTTTTCTGCCGGCATTTCGCCCGGCCTGGTGTTCTTCCTGTTGCTGTGCCGCTCGCCCGCGCGGCCCGTCGAAGAACATGCGGATGCCCGGCTGGGGCATTTGCGACAGTTCGGCCATCGAGCCGATGCCTTGCACCTGGCCATTGCCAAGAACCGCGACGCGATCCGCGACCTGCCACAGCAGGTCGAGGTCGTGCGTGATCATGACGATGGTCAGGCCGAAGAGATCGCGGAGCTTGCGCACGAGCTGGTCGACGCCGCCGGCGCTGTCGGGATCGAGGCCGGCAGTCGGCTCGT
>DPSD01000506.1:500-890 GCA_003538495.1 Accumulibacter sp. | reverse complement strand
GTCGGCTCGTCGAGGAACAGCAGTTCGGGATCGAGGGCCAGTGCGCGGGCGAGCGAGGCACGTTTCATCATGCCGCCGCTGAGTTCCGACGGATACTGGGCGCCGACCTCCGGCTTGAGTCCGGTCAAGGCGAGCTTCCAGGCCGCGATTTCGTCGATCAGGGCATCGTCGAGCCGGGTGTGCTCGCGCAGCGGCAGACCAACGTTTTCCTGCACGGTCAGCGAGCCGAACAGGCCGCCGTGCTGGAACATCACACCCCAGCGCCGGCGCAACGCCAGCGCCTCGTCGTCGCCGATGTCCTGCAGGTCGACGCCGAGTACCCGGATGCTGCCCGAGTTCGGGCGTTGCAGCAGGATCATTTCCCGCAGCAGGGTCGATTTGCCGGAGCCG
>DPSD01000506.1:0-232 GCA_003538495.1 Accumulibacter sp. | reverse complement strand
CAGGGTCGATTTGCCGGAGCCGCTGCCACCGATCAAGGCAAACACCTCCGAGCGGCGTACCTGCAGGTCGATCTGCGAATGCACGACATGTTCGCCGAAGCGTGTCGATACCTTGCTGAGTTCGATGACGGGTGCGTCCGCCGCTTGCTTGTCGCTTGCCACGTCAGAGATCCAGCGCACTGAAGGCCACCGAGAACAGGGCGTCGGCGACGATCACCAGGAAGATCGACTG
>DPSD01000574.1 GCA_003538495.1 Accumulibacter sp. | reverse complement strand
GCAGTTCCGGCACCTGCTGGAGGAGCATGGTCTGACGAAAAAGTGCGCGAAGCCACCATATTGAACAGGATGAGCCCGATCAGGCTGAAGATGACTACGCGTGACTACGCGCCCAAAGGTATCGGATGCGACACGGGTCAGAACCTCTTGAACACGGCTCTTGGCTTGGCCGTATCGCCCCACGGCGCTCTCAGTGCCGTCGCTCATGAAGCAGCAGGCTCTTCAAAAGGCGCAATCGTCTTGAGTAGCCCACCCCTTGCGATTTCCCGACGGATGTCGAATCGACCGAGAGCCTCCACGGGATCGATGGCCTTGAGGTTGGCGAAGTTGATGTCAGCGAAGTCGCGCCGATTGACCCGAACCGAGTACACGTATTGATCCTGAACTTCACCGGTGGCCTTGTCAGGGCGCTGAGTGTAGCCCGATAGAACGACCTCCTCCGCCTTGGGCAGCACGAAGAATACCTCGCCGACGATCCGGAAGCCGATGCCATGGACGTGCCGCATGTAGAGTTGCTGGTGCCGAGTGACGGGAAGTTCCTTGATGGATAACTTGTAGCCCCTGGCCGGCACAGCTGCTGTCTTCCTTGGTAGGTCCTCGATCTCCGGCAGATCGACATCAATCATCACAACCCGACCATGGTCCCGAATCTCTGAGGACAGGGCTGTTTCGCGAGGCCAGACGATGTCCATCAGGCTCTCCTCCAGGACGATCTCCATAGCCGGCAGTTCAGTGAGCACCCTCTCCTCGATGATGGCCTTGCGAGCAACCTCACGTGCCTCGTGCTCTTGCCGGTGTCGGTTCCAGAGCAGAAGGCTGGCGTTATAAGCCGCCTCCGCCTCAGCGTTCTCCTTTTCGACCTCGGCGCGTCTGGAGCTGAGGAGCCTGTCGAGCATACCGCACTTGCGCGGTAGTGGCCTCACAGGCTTCGGTTCGTCATACGGTTGTGGCTCGTAGGCGGCACGCCAGTCCGGCGATGGCGTGGCATGGTGAATCTGTTCGAGGGCCTCGATGTGGCTGTTGATCTCATCGCAGGCGCGCTGCATGAGCCCCTGTATGGCGTCCTTGGCCTGCTGCTTGGCCTGCCGTGTGAGCCTATCGTCGAGGACGCAGCCACCCTCATCCCGGAACACCACGGTGCCGTCATCCTCGACCGTGATAGTGATGGAAACGGTGCCGGCACCGGAGCTGCTGGTCGATGGGGAAGTAGCGGGGCTGAGGGATCGGGCGGTAGCGCCGACGCGCTGGCGAGCGTAGAGGCCTGTGCCCGGTATGCCGGTGTTCATGTAGGCACCGCGCCGTCCGCCGAATGTCATGGAAGCGCCCCTGGGACCCGCGGAAACACTCAGCCCGCTGCCACTGACGTTGAGATGCAGACCCGGCGCAAGCTTGATGCGTCGGCGGAACCTGATCGCCATGCTGCCCCTCCCGTTATGGGCCGCTTCCTGGCCGGTTGGCCTATTGTTGGAGATATTCTGCCGAAATGCCGAGAATACGTCCACGGGCGCTTCTGTACCAAAACGGACCCAGCCACCCCGGGGTCGGTATAGGCCCGGATGCCGCCCCAAAACGCAAAAAGCCCAGCCTTGTGGGCTGAGCTAAGCGCTTGTACTACAAGAAATTTTCTGTGGCTCCCCGACCTGGGCTCGAACCAGGGACCTACGGATTAACAGTCCGACGCTCTACCAACTGAGCTATCGAGGAACACGAGACGGCGGATTCTAGCCACTCAGTTGCTGTTCGTCAACCCTTGCGCACGGCGCGCGCGATTACCGGAAGACCACCGCAAGCACTGGCAGCGGCCTGTACTCGACACGGGCCAACCGCCGCATGGGTACGACACGGCATCCCGAGCCACCGCGACCCGGTCGGTGCTTGCGGACTTTTGCCGTCCGTGTCGAAAGGCCATCGGTGCAGGTGACGATGAGCCGAAACGATCAATACCGGGAGAAAACATCTTGCCGGCACCGCTGGCGGTGACCTGTCATCGATCAGGCCGCTTCGCCTGCCGCGATCCTTCCGGTTCCTGGCCCGACAGTGGCCATCCGAACAGCCAATTCCCAAGCGCAGCAAGTGGGACCATAGCCTGCACGGAAACAGCCGCTCCGGCGTGAATCTGCAGTGGCGCAGACCACAGCGGCTTTTCCCGCACCCCAACAAGGTGCACAATGCGATCTTGTCGAACCAAAAGCCGAACATCTCTACCCATTGTCGCCACGGCGCTGCTGAGAACATGGACCCTGAGCTGATTGACCCCGAGCTGATTTACGCAAAGACCGCGTCCGGCGAGGAGGCCATGCTGCAGAGGACGCGGGTGGTCCAGAGAAACGTGCGCATGGTACTGATCCTGGTTGACGGAAACGCCACCGTGGCCGAGCTGTGCAACAAGACCGGCAACGCGCAGCTTACCGAACATGCGCTGCTCGAACTAGAAGACGACGGCTTCATCGAGCGACGTGCCGATGAGGACTCGGTGTGGATCCGGGGCCGAAAGCCTGGCCAGAAGGGCAAGGGCGGCTCAGCGCAGCCGGTGTCCGAGTTCTCCGTCTTCGGCGACAGAGAGACGCCGGAATCAGGCGCTTCATCGCTGTCTGGCGACGACGTGACGAGGATCATTCCGTTCCCGGAAGGCCGTACGGGCCGGCCCTCGACGGAGCCGCTGTCATCCAGTTCCCTGCCGCCGAGCGCGCTTACGCCACCGCATTACCCGGTCGGCCCCCAATCCGGCACGGTCTTCCTGCCGAAAGCAGAGGCCATGTCCGAGGGGCCCGCCGCGGCGGGCGGGACGGCGCCGCCGGTTCCTTCACTTTGGGGTCGTCTGCAGGACTGGCTGTCGGAAGTTGGCTCGGATCTCAAGCCGATACGACGTGGTCAAGTGCGTTTGCACCTCACCTGGCCGGTGGTGATCGTCCTCGGCGTATTGTCCTTGAGCGCCCTGCTCGCGCTGCTCGTGCTGATCGCCTGGGTCTTTCCATACGGCCGCTATCTGCCCGAGGTGGAAGCAGCGTTGGCGAGGAGCACCGGGCAGAGCGCAAGGGTCGACCAGATGCACGTCACCCTGTACCCGATGCCGGGTTTGCTGCTTACCGATGTTCGCCTTGGCGACCAGGGCAAAGGCGACGCGGTGCGCATTGCCGAACTGCGCCTGCAGCCCGTGCTTGGGACCCTCTTGTCGTCGAAGGTGCTGTTCCGGGAAATGGCACTGAGCGGCATCAGCTTGTCGGCAAAGGACGTCGACAGCCTGGCACGGATCTTCGAGTCGGCCGCGCGCCAGCTGGCCGACGCCGGCGTGCAACGCGTGGCCATCGCCCAGGCGAACGTGACCTTTGCCGGGCTTGGCTTCGACGACCTGAGCGGCGAGTTCGAACTTTCCGCGGACGGGCTCCTGCAGGCGGTGTCGCTGCATTCGCCAGACCGCAGCCTGCAGCTTGATGCCAGACCAACGGCCAACGGGCTGGTGGTCAGTGTTGACGGTCTGGGCTGGCGCCCCTCGCCTCGCTCACGGTATCGCTTTGACTCGTTCAGCCTGAAGGGCACCATCGACGGTTCCGTCCTGGTCATCGACAGTATGGACATGCGAGTCTTCGACGGCCGCGTCAGCGGGGCATTGATCCTGCGCGGCGACGGGCCGCCGGCGATGGCTGGCGAGATCACCTTCGAGCGAATCAATAGCAAACGCTTCAGCGAGGCCTTGGGAATCGGTGAGCAGTTCGAAGGTGACGCCGCCGGCAAGCTGAAGTTCTCGGCGATGTCGCCCAAGTGGTCAACCGTTTTCTCCGCTGTCCATGCCGATGGCGAGTTCACGATGAGCCGGGGCAGCCTGGGCGGCATCGACCTTCCCGAAGCCGTCCGCCGGGCCTCGGCGACGCCGGCGACGCTGGGTGGCGCAACGCGCTTCGAGCAACTGTCCGGCGCGATCAGGCTGACGCCGGACAGCTATCGCTTCTCGCGTCTGGTGCTGCACGCGGGCACGATGCAATCGACCGGTCAGCTCGAAGTCAGTCGCGATTTGCAGCTGCGCGGCCGGATGGACGTCCAGATGCGCGCCCGCACCGATCAGTCGGCGACTCCGGTGTCGATCAGCGGTTCGCTCAAGACCCCGCAACTGCAGATCAGGTAACAGCTTCTGCTACGCGGACGGCGAGCGTGGGCAGCGGCACGCCTTGTCCGCCGCGCGCCGACTGCACACCCCGCAACCGGAACACCTCTAGAGAACAGCCGCGATCGCGTCGGCGACGTAGTCGATGTTGTTCGTATTCAGCGCCGCCAGGCAGATCCGCCCGGTACTCACCGCGTAGATGCCGAACTCGTCACGCATCCGGTCGACCTGTCCGACGCCCAGCCCGGTGTAGGAGAACATGCCGCGCTGCCGGGTGACGAATGAAAAGTCGGTGCCGACTCCCCTGCCCTGGAGCTTGTCGACCAGGCTGACGCGCATGGCGAGGATGCGCTGACGCATTTGACCAAGCTCTTCTTCCCACATCTGGCGCAGTTCGGGACTGCCCAGCACGGCGGCGACCACCGCCCCGCCATGGGTCGGCGGACTGGAGTAGTTGGCCCGGACGACGCGCTTGACCTGCGACATCACCCGCGCCGCTTCGTCCTTGCTGGCGGCAACCACCGACAGCGCACCGACGCGCTCACCGTACAGCGAGAACGATTTCGAGAACGAGCTGGCGACCAGGAACTGCAGGCCGGAAGCGGCAAACAACTGCAGCACCTGCGCGTCCTCGTTGATGCCATCGGCAAAACCCTGATAGGCCATGTCGATGAACGGCACCAGCCCGCGCGCGCTGATCGTATCGACCACCTCCTGCCACTGCGCGCCATCGAGGTCGGCACCGGTCGGATTGTGGCAACAGGCGTGCAGGACGACTATCGACCCCGCCGGCAAGGCATCCAGTCCGGCCTTCATGGCGGTGAAGTCGACGCCGCGGCTGGCGGCATCGTAGTAGGGGTATGACTCGACCTGGAAGCCCGCAAACTCGAACAGCGCGCGGTGATTCTCCCAACTCGGATCGCTGATGTAGACCGTGGCGCTGGGCAGCAGTCGGCGCAGGTAATCGGCGCCGACCTTCAGCGCGCCCGTGCCACCCAGGGCTTCGATGGTGAGCACCCGGCCCGCCTCGAGCAGTGCCGACTCCTTGCCGAACAGCAATTTCTGAACGGCCTGGTTGTAGGCGCCAAGGCCGTCGATCGGCTGGTAACCGCGCGGCGGCATCGCTTCCAGGCGAGCCCTCTCGGCGAGTTTGACGGCAGCGAGCAGCGGAATTCTGCCGCTCTCGTCGAAATACACGCCAACGCCGAGGTTGACCTTGGTCGAACGGGCGTCGGCGTTGAACGACTCGGTGAGACCGAGGATCGGGTCACGGGGAGCCATTTCAACGGCGGCGAAGATGGAAGCGGTCATGGATCATTCCTAAGTTGGGCAGCAATCGAACACGGCGACATCCCAGACCGCCCGCTCAACTTCTTCTCGCGGCGACGGCCTGCCTGGAAACAACGTAAAATTCTAGCATGCCAGATCCCGCCCCACCGTCTGAAAAGACACCTTCGGTCAGCTTTGCCGGCAGCCCGTTTCGCCTTTATCAGCCTTTCCTGCCGGCCGGTGACCAGCCGGCAGCGATCGACAAACTGCTTGAAGGACTTGCCGACGGGTTATCGTTCCAGACCCTGCTAGGGGTCACCGGCTCGGGCAAGACCTACACCATGGCCAACGTCATCGCCCGCAGCGGCCGGCCGGCGCTGGTGCTGGCGCCCAACAAGACGCTCGCCGCGCAGCTTTATTCAGAATTCCGCGAGTTCTTTCCCGACCATGCCGTCGAGTATTTTGTTTCCTACTACGATTACTATCAGCCCGAGGCTTACGTTCCGGCGCGCGACCTGTTCATCGAGAAGGACTCGTCGATCAACGAGCACATCGAGCAGATGCGCCTCTCGGCGACCAAGAGCCTGCTCGAACGTCGCGATTGCGTGATCGTCGCCACCGTCTCGTGCATCTACGGCATCGGCGACCGCGACGCGTACCACAAGATGATCCTGACCATGCGGGTCGGCGATCGCATCGGTCAACGCGAAGTGATCAAGCGCCTGGTCGACATGCAGTACGAGCGCAACGAGA
>DPSD01000388.1:1119-3039 GCA_003538495.1 Accumulibacter sp. | reverse complement strand
CGGCCTTGCGCGAACTGCTGCTCGGCAGTGAAGCGGCGCACATGTTCCTGACCTACCATCTGATCTACCCACCCGGAACCCGGATCATCACCGTCTCGCGCAAGCCGCCGCTCGGGCTGCTCTACAAGGAAATGGCCCCGCTGCCGATTACCGTTTGCGAGTGAATCACCGGCGGTGGATCGACCTGCGACCCCTGCTGAGCCGCGTGCGGTCGCCAGCCGAGAATCAGGAGCAGCGCGAAGAAGCCGGCGACGTAACCCAGCGGAACATGCCAGCCATGCAGCAGCCACTTGCCGGCCGACCTGGCCTCGGGGAAGAGATTGGCCAGTGCCACCCCGGCCGACGATCCGAACCACAGCATCGAGCCACCGAAACCGACGGCGAAGGCAAGAATGCCCCAGTCGTAGCCCCCCTGCTTCAGGGCCAGCGCGGTGAGCGGGATGTTGTCGAACACCGCCGAAACGAAGCCCAGGCCCAGCGCCGTCTGCCACGAAGCCAGCGGCAACTTCTCGACCGGCATCATCGACGCACAACTCACCAGCGCCAGCAGAAAAACGGATCCTTTGATGGCCTCCGGAAGCAGGCTCCATTCCGGCTTGCGCAGCGGCACCGCCAGCAGCAGTGCCACCCATACCGCCACGCCGAGAAAGGGAAAATGGTCAGCGGCCTCCGGGAACCGGATGTTGACCGTGACATTGGTGCCGATCGCGGTCCCCAGCATGAAACCGACGATGCCGACCCGCGCCCAGTCGACATGTTGCGCACCCTGCAGGTTGCGCACGATCGGCTGGTGAGCGTGCTGTTGCAGCGCAGCCGGGATGCCGGACACCACCAGCGCCACCGCCGACGCGAGAAAGGCATGCGTGACGTCGAGCGGGCTGACGCCGGCGATCCACATCATGGTGGTGGTCGTGTCACCGATCACGCTCCAGGCGCCACCGGCGTTCGAAGCGGCAACGATGGCCGCCAGGTAGCCGACATGCAGCCGGCGCTTGAAGACGCTGGCCGCCACGGTGCCACCGATCAGCGCTGCCGCGATGTTGTCCAGGAAGCTCGAAAGAAGCCAGATGATGGCGAGCAACACGAAAGGCCCCAGCCAGCTCTCGGGTAGCAGTCTCGGCAGCACTTCCGGCACGCCGCTGTCCTCGAAGTGACGCGCCAGCAGCGCGAAGCCAACCAGCAGGCAGAGCAGGTTGACCAGCAGCACCCACTCGTGCGCCATGTGGCCGGCAAAGCCGCCGAGCCCCGCGCCGGTCCTGAAGCCGGTGACGGCGATCTTGTACAGGGCGATCACCACCAGCCCGGTCAAAGCCACCTGGAGCACCCGATGGTGGAACAACGCGACGCCCAAAAGCGTCGCCGCGAACAGGATGAACTCCACAGGGATGCCGAGCACCTCCGAGCCGTCGGCAGCCTGCACCGGCAATGCCTGGCAGCAGACAGCCAAAGTCAGCCACTGCGTATTCATGAGTCCACCGAGCGTCCTGCGCATTACTCTCCTCTGTCGAGAAAAACCACTGTGGTAAGCTTGTCGCCTACACTCGGAACAGTCAAGCATTTTCAGGTCGCCTGCTGGCCTGTGCACCGTCAGTTGCCACGCCGTACTGGTTCCGACAGTCGCAAACCGCCTGAGGAATTCGCCATGCGCAAGGTTCTTGTCCCAGTCGACGGTTCAGCCGCCGCCCATCACGCCGTGCGGCACATCATCGCACTGACTGGCACCTGCCCCTCGATTGAGGTCGTCCTGCTCAATGTTCAACCGGAAATCGACGACTGGAGTGTACGCCGCCTCCTCAAGAAGGAAGAGGTCGAGGCAATGGAGGAATGCCGGGGTGGCGACACCTTGCAGCAGTACCGCGAGGTGCTCGATGCTGCCGGCGTCCGCTTTACGCCGCTGGTGGAGATCGGCCCTGCCGCCGC
>DPSD01000388.1:507-774 GCA_003538495.1 Accumulibacter sp. | reverse complement strand
TGCGACGGCATCGTCATGGGCAGCCGCGGCCTGGGCGCAGTGTCCAGCGTACTGCTCGGCTCGGTCAGTAGCCGGGTGCTCGAGATCACCGACCTGCCGGTCACGCTGGTCAAGTAGCCCCGAGGCCGGTACGCTGTTGCGCCGCCAGCCGCTCTGCGCAGGCAATCTTCATGTCATGTTTCTTGCCCTTAACAAGCCAAACCAGGCCAAATCCTTCAGCATCTCAGCAAAGTTGGAGAGAACTATTCCGCAAGCGCCGCAGGCCGT
>DPSD01000388.1:0-224 GCA_003538495.1 Accumulibacter sp. | reverse complement strand
AGCGCCGCAGGCCGTGAGCGCCCTGCAGATCGGGCGTTGATGCCCGGGTTGCAGGCAGCAAATTCGGGATTGACAGCGGCTTCCACGGCTCGGCATACTCCGGCCGTGCCGACGAATCTCCTGTCCATGCCGGGCAGGCGGAAGAAGATTCGCGGCCTCCGTCTCTACCCAAAGGGGGGTTTCATGCACCACCATCCTGACGCCTTGTGCCGGTCGATCATGTC
>DPSD01000631.1 GCA_003538495.1 Accumulibacter sp. | reverse complement strand
CTGGTGATCTACGAAGACCCGCAGCCGGTCGTCGAAAGCATCAACCGCGGCATCGTCGCGCACGCCGCCGAACGCGAGCGCGTGCTGCCGATTCTCAACCACTACAACCCGCAGGGCAGCACACGGTACGTCTTCGGCCACACCAGCCGCAGCACCTGGCCAACGAAGAAAAGCCACGTCAATCTGGTCGTCGCCGACACCGACACCTGGGAGCAGATCGCCGCCAAGACGCTGGAAAAGACCCCGGCGGTCGAAAGCTACGTCAAGAACGCTTTCCTCGGCTTCCACATTCCCTACATCAGCGGCGGCAAGGAGCGTACCTACCTGCCCGACTATCTGATCCGTCTGCGCACGCCGAAGCTGCGTACCGCCCACCTGATTCTCGAAATAACCGGCTTCAACCAGGACAAGGAACTCAAGCGCTGGGTGGTGCGCGAACGCTGGCTGCCGGCGGTCAACAACGCGCGCAACCGGCTCGGGTTGCCGCCGTGGTACTTCGAGGAGATTGCGGATATCGAAGACATCAAGCCGGCGTTGAGCAAGGCCATCCGGCGGATCGTCGACGAAATCGATGCCGCGCCAGATAGTCTCGTGGAGATTCTCGATCTGCTCGCCAGCCTGCCGGACGACTTCTACCCGGACGGGCGGCACGATTCCGCCGCCTTTGAACAAAGGGAGCCTTTCGAGTGACGCCGCGCTACCTGCTCGACACCAATATTTGCATCTTCCTGAAAAAGAACCGCCATCCCAACGTGGCCAGGAAGCTGGCCGGACTCCAGCCGGGCGATGTCGCAATGTCCGTGGTGACCTGGGGAGAACTGGTACTGGGCGCTGAAAAGTCCCGCGAACGCAGCCAGACCTTGGCGAAAATAACGAAATTGCGAACACTTGTACCGGTGCTGGACCTCAGCGCAGCCGTCGGCGACCGCTACGGCGCCATCCGTGGCGAACTGGAAAGTGCCGGCCGCACCATCGGTCCCAACGACCTGTGGATAGCCGCGCACGCGCAAACCCTGGGCATCGCTCTGGTCACCAACAACACCGGCGAGTTCGCCCGCGTCGGCGGCCTGACGCTCGAAGACTGGACCATGCCATGACCGACAAGAAGATCGACAGCCTCAAGCACGCCAACGCCAGGCGCACGCGCATTCCGAGCCAGGAAGAAGCCGGCTGTGAGCAGGAAAGCCCCGAGGCGCGCAAGACCGAGGCCACCTGGACGCTCAACCCGGTCACCCAGCGCGGCCAGGATCCTGAACTGTACTGGCTGGAGAAGTACGGCGCCGACGATCGCCAGGAAGACCTGGAAGCCGACATCCGCTCGCTCTACCGCACCGAGCACATCGCCCCGGAAAAGCTGATCCAGCGCCTGTACACGCTGCGGCGCGAAGCCGACCACCAGGCCGATTTCTTCGTCGACGAACTGTTCGCCAACTACAAGGACATCGATGAACTCGACAAGCCGCAGAGCTATTACAAACACGCCGATCGCTGGGCCAACCGCCTGATCCAGGGCGACAGCCTGATGGTCATGGCCAGCCTGCTCGAACGCGAGGGAATCAAGGGCCAAGTACAGATGATCTACATCGACCCGCCCTACGGCATCAAGTACAACTCGAACTGGCAGATTCGCCTCAACGACCGCAACGTCAAGGACGGCGACGACGCCAGCCTCTCGGGCGAGCCCGAAGTCATCAAGGCTTTCCGCGACACCTGGGAACTCGGAATTCACTCCTACCTGAGCTATCTGCGCGACCGGCTGCTGGTGGCGAAGGAGTTGCTGACTGAAAGCGGTTCGTGCTTTGTACAGATCAGCGACGAGAATGTGCATCTGGTGCGTTGCGTGATGGATGAGGTGTTTGGAAGTGGGAATTTTGTTTCGCTGATCTCAGTGCAAAAGACGGCAAACCAGACATCACGCTACCTCGCTGGGACTGTCGACTACGTGATCTGGTACGGCAAGAATACAGAATGTCTGAAATACCGGCCGTTGTACCTCGAAAAAGCGCTGGGCGGTCTGGGTGCTGGCATGTACCAGTTCATCGAAACCCCTGATGGACTTCGCAGGCGACTTACATCTGCCGAAGTAAATGGGCAAGTCCCTCTGCCGAGCGTTTGTCGAATCTTCCGCTTTGGTGATATCACTTCTCAACGCCAAGGGCGCCCAAGCGGTGAAGGAACGGCAATGTTCTTTTCTGTGGAAGTCGACGGCAAGACGTACTTGCCGCCGTCCTCCCGAGGCTGGACAACAACTACTCTCGGAATGCAACGTCTAGTTAAAGCACGTCGAGTTGTCGCTCAAGGGCAACGCCTAGCTTACGTAAGGTATTTCGACGATTTCCCACTTTTTTCCATCAGCAACAACTGGACCGATACAGGTGGTGCAAGCGACAGAGTCTATGTCGTTCAAACTGCCGACAAAGTCATCCAGCGCTGCATCCTGATGACCACCGACCCCGGCGACCTCGTTCTCGACCCGACCTGTGGCTCCGGCACGACGGCCCACGTCGCCGAGCAGTGGGGACGCCGCTGGATCACCACCGACACTTCGCGCGTCGCGCTGAACATTGCCAAGACGCGGCTGATGACCGCCAGCTACCCGTGGTACACGCTGCAGGACGAAAAGAAGGGGCTGCCACGGGAGCACTGGGATCTGCGGCACGGTTTCCTCTACAAGACGGTACAGCGCGTCACCCTTGGTTCGCTGGCCAACGACGAGCCGCCCGAGGAGGTGACGCTCTACGACCAGCCAGCGGTCGATCGCGGCAAGCTGCGCGTCGCCGGGCCGTTCACCGTCGAGACGCTGCAGAGCTACGAGCCGCTGGCTCCCGAGGACGTTGAGGAGGCCAGCCTCGACCACGAGCGGATGGAGGTTTTCCAGGAGCGCGTTTTCGAGCACCTGAAAACCGCCGGCGTGAAGAACGGCGCGCGCAACGAAATGGCGATCTTCGCCCGCGTAGACGCGCTGCCCGACAGCGCGCTGCACGCCGAAGGTTATTACGAGACGGCCGAGGGCGAACAGAAGGCGTACATCCACCTCGGCCCGCAGTTCGCGCCGGTCAGCCGGCAGGCGGTGAACGACGCGGTGAAAGCCTGTCGCGCGCGCGGCGACGCGCAATGGCTGCTGATTCTCGGCTTCGCCTTCGAGTCGGACGTCGAGAATTCGCTGCAGAGGCAGCGCGCCGGCAGTTTCCGGGTGGACAAGGTACGCATGCACGACGACTTGCTGCAAGCCGGTCTGACCAAGAAGGACAGGAAGGCCGCGACCTTCGTCACCATCGGCGAGCCGGACATCGCCCTCCAGCGCGACGGCGACACGGTCCGCGTCGAAATCCGTGGTCTCGACCTCTACGATCCGATCCGCGACGAGGTCAAGGCCCGCTCGGTGGCCGACATCGCCTACTGGATGGTCGACGACGACTACGACGGATCGAGTTTCATGGTTCGGCAGGTGTTCTTCTGTGGCGGCGACCAGGATGAATTCGACAAGTGGAAGCGCGGCCTTTCCGACCTGGCGAAGACGCGCACCCGCAAGAAGCTGGAGAACACTCTCAAGATCGAGATCGACGCTGAAGCCTTCGACC
>DPSD01000623.1 GCA_003538495.1 Accumulibacter sp. | reverse complement strand
ACGCGCCGGCTACACCCTGCTGCCGCTCGACCTGCATTTCCAGCGTGGCCGCATCAAGGTCGAGATCGGCCTGGCCAAGGGCAAGAAGCAATACGACAAGCGGGAAGCCGAAAAAGAGCGCGACTGGGTGCGCGAGAAGGCCCGGCTGATGCGTGAAAAAGTGTAGCAGGACGGATCTCGGATCGGCCCCGGCAGCATGCTGCCGCGGCCCCGTCGCTGCTGCTGGCGCCGCCAACCCTCATGACGATCAACTCAGGTGTCGCAGCGATCGTTGCTGGCGTTTTTCCGAGCGTGCAGCATCGCTGAGGCGTTGACGGACATAGTGGATGTGGGTTTGCGCGGCCAGCCGCGCGGCCTCGGGTTTGCGCTCGACGATCGCATCGCGGATGGCCTGATGCTGCTTCATCAATTGCCGACCGGTGTCGGGATGGACTGCCATTTCCCGGAGGCTGCGTCGGACATGCTCGTGCAACAGGCGCAGGATGCTGCCCAGGAGGTGACCGTACAAGGCATTGTGCGTTGACTCGGCAACCGTCAGATGAAAAGCGACATCGGCGGCGACCTGCGCACTCCGATCTTCGCCGAGATAGGCTGCGTCCAAGCGGATGTACGCTTCTTCGAGACGTTGCAGGTCAGCATCGGTTGCCCGTTGTGCGGCCAGCTCGGCCGCCGACGCCTCAAGTAGATGGCGGAATTCGAGCACGTCGTCCTGCAGGAACGGATGCTGATCGATCAATTGTTGCCAGGGATCAATGAAGCTGGAGTCGAGCCGGTCGGTGACGTAGGTGCCGCCGCCCTGACGACTGACCAGTAGCTCGCGCGAAACCAGTTTCTTGATCGCTTCCCGCAGTGAGGGGCGGGAGACTCCCAGTTCCACCGCCAGTTCTCGCTCGGCCGGCAGGCGGTCGCCCGGTTTCAGTGAACCCTCCAGAATGCGCGTCTCGAGTTGATGAGCAATGGCGTCGGGGATGCGCGGCAGATTGAGCTTGCTGTAACTCATGCGGGTCTGTCTATCGGGTTGGCCTGCTCGGGATTATTGCAGGAATCCAGTGGTCTTACCAGTGATCGTCGGCCAGGACGATCGATATTTCTGGCAGAACCCTCGGACTGATTTGCTGGCGCCGGAAGCAGTGCGGACATTGACAAATCGGACGGGCGGTCTTAGAGTACGAAAAATTGGTCTTACCACTTTTCCTTACTGCGACAAGAGGAGTCCGCCATGGAAGAAACAGGCAGCCGCCAATACCCCGAGAAGCCGGCCAGGGTCTATCTTTTCGGGACCTGTCTGATCGATCTATTCTGTCCGGAGGCCGGCATGGATACGCTCCGCCTGCTCGAGCGCGAGGGAATCGAGGTCCATTTCCCGGCCGATCAGACCTGCTGTGGACAACCGGCGCACAGCAGTGGCTTTCCCGAGCAGACACGCGCAGTGGCGTTGTCGCAGTTGCGCCTGTTTCCGGAACCGTGGCCAGTGATCGTTCCTTCCGGTTCCTGCGCCGGCATGATGCGTCACCATTACCCCAGGATTTTCGCCGACGATGCGCGCCTCTTGTCCGAGGCCAGAGCGCTTGCCGAGCGGATTTTCGAGCTCTCGGAGTTTCTTCTGCACGTCGTCAAGGTTCGACTGAGCGATCAGGGCGCGCCGGCTCGTGTGGCGCTGCATACCTCCTGCGCCGCCCGTCGCGAAATGGGTACGCACCTGCATGCACGTGCACTGCTTGGCCAGTTGCCAGGAGTCGAAGTCGCCCTGCATGCCCACGAATCCGAATGTTGCGGTTTCGGTGGCACGTTCTCGCTCAAGCACCCGGCGATCTCGTCGGCGATGGCCAGCGACAAGGTCGAGGCCATCCAGGAAACCGGTGCACAGACCTTCGTCTCGGCGGACTGCGGTTGCATGCTCAACCTCAACCACACTCTGCAGAAGCGGGGGAATGGCCTGCAGGGCCAGCATCTGGCAACTTTCCTGTGGCAACGCAGTGCTGGCGAGAGGGGGCGGCAATGAGTGCGCGTGACCATATCCTGCAACGATTGCGTGCGGCACCGCAGGGAAAGGCACCACTGCTGCCCGACGTGCATGCTTTCCATGCCGCGAGCCGTGCCGGCAGGCCGGACAGCAGTCGTGCCGAGCGTATCGAACTGTTCTGCGAGAAGATGGCTTTCTGGCATGGAGAGGTGCGACCGACGTGACCGCGCCGACATTGTCTTCCAGCACCCCTGCGGATAATGCAACGGAGGTTGCGATCGGCAACAATATCGTTCTCACGTTCTCCGAAACGGTTAAAGTGGGCACGGGCAACATCACCATCGTCAATTCTGCAGATGCGACGGATACTCGCACGATCAGCGTTACCGATTCGACACAAGTCTCTTTCAGCGGAACATCGGTTACCATCAACCCCACGGCTGATCTGAAGGCCGCATCGAACTACTATGTCAATGTAGCCAGCACGGCGATTGCTGACACCATCGGTAACCCGTTTGCGGGCATTTCGACTACCTCGGCGTTAAATTTCTCCACCCCCGGTGCAACCATCGCAGGAACGACTTACACATTGACCCAGGGGCTGGACAATGTGCCTGGAACATCCGGTGACGACACCATCAACGGTTTCTTGGATAGCGGTGCGGTGACATGGCAGAGTACCGACGTCATTGCCGGTGGCCTCGGTACCGACACCCTGACAGCATTGGGCGTTTCTGGTACGCTTGATTTTACGCAGACCACAGGCGTGGAAAAATTCGTTCTCGGCACAGCCGCCGCCGGTATTGCCGGTGCCAATTTTGCGCTGACTGCGGGTGAAACTTCCATTAGCCTGCTCAACCCACTCGCTAACACCACGCTCACCAACATCGGCATGACCGCATCGGGCTTCGATCTGGGAGTGACTGGCGATCGGGCTGGTGGTCCTGACACCCATTCATTTGCTTTTGCACCATCAACGACCGGTGGTGCGACGGATGCCGTCAGGTTGGCGCTGAATGGCGTGTCTGGTACGGTGGTAGTCGACGTGAACAACGGTGTTGAAACGGTTGCCGTCACAACCTCTGGTGCCAATAGCACTTTGGCGGCTTTCACTCTCGGTGCCGCGGTTACGCGACTGAATATCGCCGGTGACAAGAATCTCGACATCAAAGCCACCGCGTTGCTTGCCCCGCTCACGACAGTCGATGCTTCCAGCGCAACCGGAAATGTGGTGGTCAATGCCAGCGCTAATGCCAACACCCTGACCTTTACGGGAGGCACCGGCAACGATACCCTGAATATGGGTGCGCTCTTGACGACTGCGGATACGCTGGCTGGTGGTAATG
>DPSD01000055.1 GCA_003538495.1 Accumulibacter sp. | reverse complement strand
CCAGATTGCGCTTGTCGGCGTACAGTGCGTGCATCTGCGGGTGCGGCGTCAGGACCACCGCGTCGGCCAGATACGCGTCGCGCAGCGCGGCATGCTGCGCTTCGGCGAGGGCGAAATCGGTCAGCCGGTTGTAGACCAGGTCGACCACCTCGCCGCGACACCACAGCCGCCCGTCAGCAAACGAGAGTTCAGCCGGGTCGGCGACCATCGCCGCGATACCGTTGGCCTCGAACAGCTGCCGGAACAGTTCGAACTCGGGCGCCAGATACTGCGCGGTCGGTTGCGTATCGACGATCGCGATGCGCGCCAGCGGCCGACTCGGCGAGTCACCGCGGGCCAGACGCCACTCCTCGCGGAACATGGCCACCAAGGTGGCTTCGAGCGGACTCGGCGCCGGCAGCATCCGGGCCACCGGCGCGCAGCAGGCGCGCTGGGCACGCAACAGCCGCGAATTCAGCAGCGCCCCGCCGGCATTCGAATTGATCTCGATCAGCTGCGGGCCGTCCGGACCGAGATGGAAATCGTAGCCGAGAAAGACGCCGGCGGCGGCCGGTGCATGCCGGGCGATCGGCGGCGCATGGGCCAGCACCCGCTGACGATAGGCGGGCATGAGTAGCACCTGCTCAAGCGCCGCAATGATCTGTTCCATGCGCCGCAGATGCGCTTCGCTGACGAAGACGACGCTGTCCGAAAAGAGGTGCGGGCGCGTCGCCAGCAGCTCGCCGTGCGAGAGCGTTCCCTGGCCTTCCTCAAGGGCCTGCTTCAACGATTGGTGATCGACCGAAACGCACGCACAGCCGCGATTGAGCCAGGCGGCCGCAGCACCGCAGTTCGCCGGCAGCAGATCGGCAAGAGGCGCGGGAAGAGGCACGTCCATCAGCCCTCCACGGCCGTGCGCCGGGCGAAGAAAGCCAGCGCTTCGTCGAGGTCGCGGGTCCTCTTCATCGGCGGCAAGCTGCGCCAGATCCGCTTTCCGTAGGGCTTGCTGAGCAGCCGCGGGTCGCAGATCATCAGGACGCCGCGGTCGTTTTCGTCACGAATCAGGCGCCCTGCACCCTGCTTGACGTTGATCACCGTGCGCGGCAACTGGTACTCCATGAAGGCATTGCGACCCTCGCTCCTCAGGCGCTCGATGCGCGCCGCAAGCACCGGATCGTCTGGCGACGCAAAAGGCAGCTTGTCGATCACCACCAGTGACAGCGCTTCGCCACGAACGTCGACGCCTTCCCAGAAGCTCTGGCTGCCGATCAGGATGGCGTTGCCGAGTCGCCGGAAGCGCTCGAGCAGTTCGTTCTTGCTGCGCTCGCCCTGCAGCAGCAAAGGCAGATCCAGCCCGGCCGCGGCGAGTTGCTCGGCGAGCAGCTCGTGCGCGCGGCGCATCGCACGCAGCGAGGTGCACAACAGGAAGGCCCGCCCGCCACTGGCCCTGAGCAAGGGCAAGGCAGCCTTGACGACGGCCTCTACATAGGCCAGGCTGTTCGGGTCCGGCAAGTTCCTCGGCGCGTAGAGCAAAGCTTGTCGCGGGTAGTCGAAGGGGCTCTCCCAACGCGCCGTGCTGGCATCGCCGAGGCCCATTTCGGCGCAGTAGTGCGAAAAATCGTTCTGCACGGCGAGCGTCGCCGAAGTGAAGATCCAGGCCCGCGGATGACCGCTCATCTGCTTGTGCATGATCTCGCCAATCACCAGCGGCGTGGCGTTGAGCTGCAGCGAGTGTGTATGCGTTTCTCCCCAGCGGACAAAGTCGGCATTGGCACCGCTCTGCCAGCTACGCAAGCGCTCCAGCAATTCACCGGCACGCCGCCAACAGCTCTCCAGCCCTTCGGAACGCTGCGCCTGCGATTCGAGCAATGCGGCCAGCGCAGCAAGTTCGCTGACCACCGCGGCGACCGCGCTCTCGAAGCCCGCACGCCCTTCGAGTTGTAACAGCGCGAAGCGCGCGGGATCGACCGGCAGCGTCAGCCGCAGGTCGCGCAGCGCTTTCTCGAGCACGCCGCACAGGCCGGGAAGGTCCAGGCAGTCGCGCGCCGCCGCCAGGCCGGCGATCTGCGTATCGCGGACCAGTTCGACGAGCTGCGCGGTCGACACGCTTTCGCCGAAGAACACGCTGGCGACTTCCGGCAACTGATGGGCTTCGTCGAAGATCACCGTGTTGCAGGCCGGCAGCAACTCGGCCGTACCCTCGTCGCGCAGCATCACGTCGGCGAAAAACAGGTGGTGGTTGACCACCACCAGGTCGGCGGCCAGCGCCTCGCGACGGGCCGCAAGAATGAAACACTCCTTGTGCTTCGGGCAGTCCTGGCCAAGGCAGTTATCGCGGGTCGAGGTGACCATGGCCCAGACCGTCGCGTTCTCCGGCACATCGGCGCACTCGGCCTTGTCGCCGCTGCTGGTGTGTTTGGCAAAGCGCGCGATGCGCTGCGCGTAAGCCGCATCGTCGCGTGACAGGAAACGGCCGTCAGCCAGCGCCCGCTCGAGGTGGTAGTGGCACAGGTAGTTGGCGCGGCCCTTGAGCAGCGCCACCTTGACCGGCGCCTTGAGCGCCTTGCGGACGGTCGGAATGTCGCGCGAGAAGAGCTGATCCTGGAGGTTCCGGGTGCCGGTCGAGACGATCACCTTGCCACCGGAAAGCAGCGCCGGCACCAGATAGGCATAGGTCTTCCCGGTCCCGGTCCCCGCTTCGGCGACCAGCACCCGATTGTCGGCCATCGCCGCAGCGATCTGCTCGGCAAGTTCGAGCTGCTGAGTTCGCAGGCGATAGCCGGGAATGCTGGCGGCCAGCGGGCCTGCGGCAGAAAAGACTTCGGCAAGCAAGGCGTTCATGCGCGGTTCGTCGGAAGCAGCGCGCATGCTAACAGATGCGGCCACGGCCGGTGCGGCGGCCGGTCGACTATTGGTTCGCTTCCCGCATCAACTCGCGCAGGAACTGTACCGGAATGGCGAAGCTGATTCCCGAGGGCTTGCTCAGAATGGCTTCCTTGGTTTCCTTGACGAATACCATGTTGATGATTCCCACCACCTCGCCGCGGCCGACTTCGTACAGCGGACCACCGCTGTTGCCAGGGTACGCCGTCGCGTCGAGCTGGTAGATGTCGAAGCTGCCGCTGCGCAAGCGCTGAATCACCCTCGGATCAAGCTGCCGCGCGTTTGCCCCGGGCAGGACAATCGGCGTCACCGCCGAGATGATGCCGCGGTGCGTCACCGGCGACAGGCCCAACACGGCGCCGATCGGGAAGCCGGTAAACGCGACCGACTGCCCCTCGCGCACCTGCCCCGGGTGATGCAGGGCAAGCGCCGGCAAGGCCGGCCCATCGACCTGCAGCAGCGCCAGGTCATGCGTCTTGTCGACCGCGACCGATCTGGCCGCGCGTTGCTGCGGGCTTGAACCCGGCAGACGCGCCAGAATCACTAGCACTTCGCCCGCCGCATCGTTGGTCTTGTCCGGAAGCACGTGAAAATTGGTCGCCACATGACGGCCGTCGCCGACCACGAAGCCGGTTCCACGCATCATGAACTGCGGGCTGCGCGTCCGCTGATAGGTACCGACGACCACCACTGAAGGCTTCACCTGCTCGATCACCTCGGGCAAATCAGCAACCGCGGGCCTGACGAAAACCAGCAGGGCGAGCAGCGCGGCAGCCCGCCACAAGCCCGGCGCGCGCGCCATCGGCGCCGCCGGCCGTACCTCCCGGGAGTCGCCACGACGACTTCCCGGCGCTTCGGTCGACGCGGGCGAGGTCAAATACCACAGTTCCATGTTGTTCCTTCGAAGGTCATCCAAGGCCTGCGAAATGCGTGCGGAGGCGCGGGAAAGCGGCACCGCCGGGGCGGCTTTCTTGTGGCGCCCCGGACCTGGCCGGCGCGGCCACGAGCACCACCCGCTGGCTGCCGACTCTGCCGCAGCTTGCCCGCCCTAGCTGCCTTTGGTCAAGCGAATCCTTGGCAGCTCGGGGGAAGGCGTGGTCACGCTGGCGTCGTACGGATGGTCGTCACGCTTGAAGAGACTCATGATCCGCTTCACGTAGCCGCGCGTCTCGGCGTAGGGTGGCACGCCACGGTAGCGATTGACCGCGCCTTCGCCGGCGTTGTAGGCCGCCGCGACCAGGCTGACATCGCCCTCGAAATAGGCCAGCAGCCAGCGCAAGTAGGCGAGCCCGCCGCGCAGGTTCTGCTCCGGGTCAAAGGGCTTGGTGACCTTGAAGCGCGCCGAGGTATCCGGGATCAGCTGCATCAGCCCCTGCGCGTTCTTGTTCGACAGGGCCTGCGGATTGAAGTTGGATTCCGCCCGGATGACCGCCAGCGCCAAGCGTGGGCTGACGCCATATTCGGGCGCCAGCTGATTGACCAGGCCAAAGACCACCTTCTGCGCTTCGCTGCCGGCCACCAGCACATCGCGGCCATCGTCGGCCAGCACCGGCGGGCGCATGCATTCGGGCACCTCCGCCCCCGGCTCGCCAACGAAGCGTTGCATCTTCTGCGATTGCGGGTGCCCCTGTTTGGCGGCCAGGCTGAAAAAGTAAGCTGCCCGCGAGTCATCACGGTCGACGCCGCGACCATTGGCGTACATCCAGCCCAGATTGAACTGTGCCTCGGCGTCGCCCAGACGGGCGCCGTCGCAGTACAGGCTGGCTGCCCGAATCGGATCCCTGGGCACACCTTCGCCATGCTCGTAGCTCAGCGCCTCCTTGCGAATCGCCAGGCGACGCTCGCCATCCTGGTCACCGGAACCGTCGACGGCGGCATGCGCGGCGAGCGACGAACTGCCGACACTCAGCAATCCGCAAAAAACCAGCGCCCCACGGCGAAGCCGCAGCGGACAACGCAAACAGGCGGTTTTCATCAGCTGACCTCGTCGGCTACGGCAAAACGTGACACATACCAAGGCATCGCCGCCCGAACGCCCTCTTCGAGCCGGTGGCTCGGCCGATAGCCGAGCAAGCGCCTGGCCTTGCCGATGTCCGCCTGCGAATGGCGCACGTCGCCGACGCGGAATTCCCTATGCACCGCTTGCACATCGCCCACTTCGGGGCGAAATTCCGCCAAGGCGTCGCGCAGGATTTCGAAAAGGCGATTGAGCGCCGTGCGGCCATCGACGGCGACGTTATAGACCTGATTGACGGCTGCCGGTTCGTCGCTCGTTGCCGCCAGGAGGTTGGCCTGCACGGCATTGTCAATGTAGCAGAAATCACGGCTGCTCTCGCCGTCGCCGTTGATCGTCACCTCCTCGCCAAGCAGCATCGCCCGCGTCCAGCGCGGAATCACCGCCGCGTAGGCTCCCTCCGGATCCTGCCGCGGACCGAAGACGTTGAAGTAACGCAGACCGATTGACGGGAATTCGTAACAGCGCGCAAAAACATCGGCGTAGAGTTCATTGACCAGCTTGCTCACGGCGTAGGGTGATAGCGGCCGACCGATGCGCTCTTCGACCTTGGGCAGCGCCTGATGATCGCCGTAGGTCGAACTCGAGGCGGCATAGACGAAGCGCCTGACACCGGCGTCCCGGGCCGCCACCAGCATGTTGAGGAAGCCATCGACGTTGGTGCTGTTGGTCGCCACGGGGTTGGCCAGCGAGCGCGGCACCGAACCCAGCGCCGCCTGATGCAGAACGAAATCGATCTCGCGGCACGCTTCGCGGCAGGCATCGAGGTCCCGGATATCGGCCTCGACGAAGCGATGACGCAACCACTGCCCGGGGGTCACCAGGGACCGCACTTCGTCGACGTTTCGACGATGACCGGTCGCGAAGTTGTCCAGACCGACCACGGTCTGGCCGTGGCCGAGCAGCGTCTGCACCAGATGCGAGCCAATGAATCCGGCACTACCGGTCACCAGCCAGCGTGCCGGCTGCGCCCGCAGGCGTTCGCCGAGCACCGCGCCGGCGCTCGGCGAATCGCTATCCGGGGAACTCAGAGCCGCCACAGGGTGACACCTTGCGCCGTCAACTCGGCGGCGTTGAACATGCTCTTGACGTCCGCCAGGACGCCGCCCCGCTGCAGCTTGCCGAGGTAGTCGGCCAGCGGCCGCTGCTTGAATTCACGATGCGCCACCGCCGCAACGATAGCCGCCGCCGGCGGCAACTGCTCCCACGTGAACAGCTCGACACCGTACTCGTGCCGTGCTTCAGCGGCATCGGCGACCGGCTCGTGGACCAGCACCTGCGCCCCGTACGACTCCAGTTCGCGGATCACGTCGATGACGTGCGAGTTACGCAGGTCGGGGCAGTCTTCCTTGAAGGTCAGACCGAGAACGATGATCGGCGCGCCCTTGACCTGCCAGCCATTGCGAATCATGTGCTTGATCGTCTGTTCGGCAACGAACTTGCCCATCCCGTCGTTGATCCGTCGTCCGGCGTTGATCACCTGCGGGTGATATCCCAGCATCTCGGCCTTGTGGGTCAGGTAATAGGGGTCTACCCCGATACAGTGGCCACCGACCAGACCAGGCCGGAAAGGGAGGAAGTTCCACTTGCTGCCGGCCGCCTCCAGCACCTCGACGGTGTCGATGCCGATGCGGTCGAAGATGATCGCCAACTCGTTCATCAGGGCGATATTCAGATCGCGCTGGGTGTTCTCGATGACCTTGGCGGCCTCGGCGACCTTGATGCTCGATGCCGGATAGACGCCAGCGGTGATCACCTCCTCATAGACCTCGCGGACCCGCTCGAGCGTCTCCGGGGTATCGCCGGATATCACCTTGACGATCTTGGTCAGCGTCCGCTCCTTGTCGCCGGGGTTGATCCGCTCGGGCGAATAGCCGACAAAGAAGTCCTTCTTCCACTTCATTCCGGAATGCTTCTCGATAATGGGAATACAAACCTCTTCGGTGGCGCCCGGGTAGACCGTCGACTCGAAACTGACCGTCGCGCCGCGCTAGAGGTTCCTGCCGACGGCTTCCGAGGAACCGATCAGGG
>DPSD01000082.1 GCA_003538495.1 Accumulibacter sp. | reverse complement strand
TTTCTCTTCGACCGGGCGTCTGAGCTGATGGATGACCGGATCGTCGCGATCCGCCAGAACGAGGTAGCTGACCTCCCGGCCCGGTTCGCCGTAAACGGTGAACGCGGTGAAGTTGCGATTCCACTCGTAACCGGTCAGGAACGGCTTGCTGCCGATCGCGGTCAGGCTGACCGTGGCGTCTTCCTCCCTGGTCAGCGCGGCGAAGTAGGAGGGCATCTTGACGGTTCCCTTGCCCGCGGCGTCGAGTTGCACCTTGCCGCGGTACAGGCAGAGGTCTTCGGGCGATTCGACGAAGCTGTGGCGCAGCGTCTTGTTTTCGGGATCGAGCGGGTGGTCGATCAGGAAGGTACCGCTGCCTTTCGAGAGGACACCATTGACATGGACATTGCCGACGAAGTAACCAGCCCACTTTGTGCCGCCGCCGGGGGCGGGGCTAACGTAACTGTAAATGCCGTGCTTGGTTCCACTGCCTGATCCAACCGCATAGACCCTCAGGCCATAAACCTCGCCACTTCCGCCGCTATCGGCAATGACATAGACCCCTTCGGTGGTGTCCGTTGAGCCCGCTGGAGTTTCAGCAGCGAAGTATGCCGCCCGCTTCGGGCCGGCACCCGTTGCAGAACAACTGAGCGCCTCTTTGAATCCGCTTCCTTCGCCGGTTGCGAACGCTCGAATGCCGGAAACGGACCCGGAACCTTGGCTCTGGGCCAAGGCTTCGAGTGCGAGTGTCATGTCGGGTGAATCCTTTCTGCCATCCGCACGAAACGCGCCGGCCAGCTTGTGACCGCCGCCGTAGGCGTGGGCCGATACGGCGCATTTCCTTCCCGCTCCGGCGCCGCCGGAACTGGCGACGATCGCGATCGGCTCCCCGCTCCCGTCGTTCACCACCTCGGCCCAGACGCCATAGGTACCGTCGGCGGAACCGCCGCCTATTGCGCGGAACACGCCAGCGGTCTTTCGACCGGCACCCTCGGCGTGGGCAAAGAGGCCATATTTGGGTCCTGTTCCGGACCCGCCGGCGGTTGTTGTGAACGCGAACGTGTCGCCGGTCCCCTCGCTAACGGCAACCGCCCGAAGTCCTTCCGTGACGTCGGCCGTACCGGCATTGCGGTTATAGGAATAGAACTGCCCGCCATACTTGTTCCCTGAGCCATCGGCAGTACATACGATGCCCTGCTTTTGCCCCGGCCCTGAACCGAAGGCATTGACCGAGAACCCCAGCACGTTGCCGGTCCCTTGGCTACTGGCAGTGACCACGACTCCATCCGCGAAGTCGCTCGACTCGGCCGGGCTTTCGGCATTGAAGTACGCAGCCCGCTTGGGGCCAGACCCGAGTGCCACGCAACTGATCCCCTCTTTGAGACCTTTTCCATCCCCAGACGCTTCCATCCGCAAGCCCGAAACGTCTCCAGTTCCTGCGCTATTGGCTCGGACGTACAGCGCATTTGTCCACTCCGCTGTACCGGCCCCGCTGTACGCGCCAAACTGCCCAGCGTTTTTTTGCCCACCTCCCTCCACGATACTGGTAATGCCTTGTTTCGGTCCGCTTCCTGAACCCCTTGCGTTCACCTGGAGGCCCTTGGTAGCACCGTTTCCTTCGTTGTTGGCACGAACCTCAACGGCACTGGTGTAATCCGTCGAGCCCACTCGACTATCAGCCGCAAACAGGGCCGCACGTTTCTCACCAGCCCCGCTTGCCCAACATTGAATACCCTCTTTGAGGCCGGTTCCGGCGCCTTCTGCATTCACCCACAGAGCCATCACCTGACCAGTCCCATCGCTGCCTGCACCAGCCCGCAGCGCATTGGTGAAGCCCGGCGAGCTGGCCGCACTCGATGCATAGAACTGCCCGGCGAACTTGTCGCCAGCTCCACTCACCTCGCTGAGAACGCCCTGCTTGCGCCCGCTTCCCTCGCCAACTGCGTAGGCCTGGCAAGCGACTGTCTCACCCGTTCCGGCGTTCTGGGCGTAACCGAGCAGAGCCCTCGTGAAGTCCGCTGAACCGGCATCGCTGTAGGCGTGAAATCTCCCCGCGTCCTTCTGGCCGGCGCCGCTGACCTGGCAGGAAATTCCGTCCTTGCGCCCCGCTCCTGAACCCGACGCATCAACCAGGAGACCTTTCGTATCGCCCGTTCCTTCGGTCGTGG
The DNA here is from genome assembly GCA_003538495.1 of Accumulibacter sp. The sequence goes on along the minus strand of DPSD01000082.1, from coordinate 7,765 downwards.
CGAGCACCTTGACGCCAACGGTAAGGTCCGCGGTGCCGCCGTCGCTCTCGGCGTAGAACTCGCCGGCCTGCTTGTGGCCGGTGCCTCTGGCAATGCTGACGATGCCTTGTTTCGGTCCGGTTCCTCCTGGGCCCCCGGCCTCCACCGACAGGCCCCGGGCAAGGCCGCTTCCTTGGTTTACGGCGCTGATGCTAACTCCCTCGGTAGGCTCGGTCGAACCGGCAGCGCTCTCGGCAAGGAATGAGGCGGCCTGCTTCTGTCCGCCACCGCGCACCTCGCTGACGACCCCGATCTTCAACCCGGTTCCCGAGCCGGTCAGGCCCGTCCATAGACCCATCACCGGGCCAGAACCTTCACTGCTGGCATCGGCGTGCAGCGCCTGGGTGAAGTCCGAGCCAGCTCCGCTCGTCGCGCTGAAGTAGCCGGCGTGCTTTTCTCCCCCGCCGCTGACTCTGGCGGTGAGGCCACGCTTCTCTCCGCTGCCGCTGCCAGTGGCATCGATGTCAATGCCGAAGACTGTGCCGCTGCCGTCGCTCGACGTGGTCGCGACGCGTCCGACGGCGACGCCAGCGGCGCCGTCGTCCGAGCTCACCACCAGCCGGCTGAGCGGCTCGGGCGTTGCGCCCAGACCGACATTGCCAGCATGCAGCTGCAAGTTGCCGACTATCGTTCCACCCGTGCTCGGCAGTGCACCTACATCCGCCGCCGTCGTCCCGTGCGGATTGCTGCCACCATCGAGACTCAGCGAACTGTGCCGGATCTGCGCGCCATCGCCGCCGGAGTGGTCGTGACCATCGCCGTGGGTGACCAGCTTGCCGTGGACGCCGGCACTGAGCTTGCTTTCGTCGACGGCGCCATCGGCGAGCTGGTCGGTCGCCACCGCAGCCGGCGCCAGTGCCGCGCCTGCGAGTTGTCGCCCGTCAGCGAACACATCACCCGAATTGCCGGGAAGGTTGCCGCCAGCGGTCAGCGTGAATTGCGCCAAGCGGATCACGCTGCCGTCACCCGCCGGCGTCGTGGTGGACGCCAGTACCTGCGGCCTTTCCATGGTGCGGGTGTCGCCCGTGACGCCGGTGGCGGTACTCGGATCGCTTCCCTCTTCGTGGTAGGCGATCGTGACATGGACCGTCGCCCCGGCAGGAAAAGCCGCCGTGTCGCTCAGGCTGACGATGCGGCTGTCGAGCAATACCAGCTCGCGTCCGCCGCGATCGATGGCCATTCCGGGCTGGATGGTGATCTCCCGGTCGCCGCTCCGGCTGACCGCCAGGCCGTCGGCGACGCCGTAGTCGTGCAGCGCCGCGTTGTGCCGGCGGCGCATCACCAGATGGTATTGCTGTTCGTCGGTGAAATCCGACTCGACCAGGAACTGGTGATTGAAATAGTGCAAACGCTTGATATCAGCCATGGTGGTCCTTGCCTCTCGGGTTAATGGGCGAGATCGCCGAGCAGCGTGTCGACGCCGATCTGGGAGTGCACGCCGATCTGCATCGTGGTGTGCGCGGGATGGTAGTCATAGGCGGTGTGGGCCGGCTTCTCGAGGTCGATCAGGGCCCGGATGATCTGGTTCTGGCGCTGCAGGGTGGCCGGATCGGGATTGGGGATCGTCACGTTCACCCGGAAGTAATGCGGCGCGCTGCCGTTGATCTGGGTATCGACGCCGACGGTCGAATGCTCGCCGATCTGGAAGATGGTGTTCTCGCCTTCCGAGATTTCCGGATCCAGGCCCGTATAGATCTTCAACAGCTCGATCAGATTCTGCTTCGTGCCACGGCGGCGATAGAGCGGGACGATGTTGGCGAGGAATTCCCTCTGCTGGTTTTCCCGCCAGTCGGCGCGCAGCCCGAGCGCCACCCAGCCGGCCAGCCAGTCGAGGAATTCGCGTGGCGTCGCCAGTGGATCGAAAAGCTGGGGTATGGCGGCGATGATCTCTTCCAGCCCGCGCCTGGGCTCGCTATCGGCGCCATGCAGACCCGTCAGGACCTGCTCGAAGGCGAGCAGAAAACGACCCAGCAACGGGTCTTCGGAGAAGATGGCCGGCAGATGCTCTAGGTAGCTGCTGCTTTGTTCTTCGCCAATCGCCATCGCATCTTCTCCTAGATCGCTTCAACTTTCACTGCCAGCGTCCGTGCGCTGACCAGTTCGTGCGGCTTGACCCTCAGACCGATCTGCTTGCCTTGCGCGTTGTGGATCAGGCGCGCGGAATCGTTGCTGGCCAGCGTGACCTCGGTCACATAATCGACTCCCGGCAATTGATCGAGCAGCTGGTAGATTTCGGAGATGAAGACATTGCGCCCGAAAGGCCAGCCGGTCTGTTGCTCCCCGCCGCACAACGGATCGAGAAAAGCACGCAGGGTGGTGATCACTCGCGGCAGCAGTTCGCTCGGGTCGACATCGGGTAGCGCCACCACTGTGGCCTCGATATCCACCTCCACCCGCTGCGGGCCGACGACATGCACAAAAGTCGTCAGCAGCCGGCGCGGCTCCAGGTAGGCTTCGACGGCCTCGAGCACCGGGGTCAGGTCGCCGTCGTGACGGGGCACGACGATCACGCTGACATGGCCCGGCTGCTCGGCTTCGAAGTCGATCAGCGCGTTGCGCCGCGGCAGGCAGCGAACGCGGGCGACGCGTGCATCGGCCTCGAGCGCCAGCGCTTCGAAGTCATCGCAGGAGACCGCGCGTTCCTGGCGCCTGAGCGCCTGGACGCTGGTGCGGATATCGGTCGCCAGGGCTGCCGGGGTCATTCCCGAAGGCTTCCAGTCCTTGCCGTTGAGCAGCTTCAGAAAAGTACGGAGGTTGTCGTCGCTCACCCGGTTCAGCCGGTAAATCAGCATCTCGGACAACCAGGCGAACAGCTCGATCAGGGTGATGCCGGGGTCGGACGGATTGTGGTTGGTCCATTCCGGCGCGTAGCCGGGGATCAGCGTGCGCGCTTCCTCGACCAGGTCGGCATAGCGGCGATCGTCGAGATCGGGGAGGGTCAGCGGCATGGCGATCAGGTTTCCGCGAAGGTCAAACGAATGTCATGGATGCCGGAGTAAACCAGGAAACGGCCGCTCGCCAGCGCACCCGGACGTTCCTCGCTTTCGCTGACTTGCAGGCTGCGCAGGTGGTCAACCCCCGGCACCGCTTCGAGCAGCGCGTAGAGGTCCGAACGATGCGGCTTGCGGCCGAAATCCCAGCCGTTGCGATCGAGCCCGCCGGTCAAGGGGTGCAGGAAGCGGGCCAGCGTCTGCGCCACCTCGCTTTCCACCGCGCTGGCGCCCTCAAGGGAAAGCAGCGCCACCTCGACGGTCACGTCGACGCGCAGGTACTCGGGTCCGACGACGACCAGATCGGCTGTTGGAATGCGACGTTGATCGAGATAGCGCCTGACCTCGTCAAGGAGTGTCAGGCTCGGCAGGGGCTTGGCATCGCGCGTGCGCGGCACGACGATCAGGCTGACGGTACCCGGCCAGGAGCGCAGGGCAGCGGGGTCGCGGGCCAGATCGTGGAGCGGGACGCAGCGGGCGCGCGCCACTGCCGGCGAGGCCAGCACCGCCAGGTCCTGGTAATCCTCGATGCTGACCGCGCGCTGCCGATGACGCAGGGCGCGCGGTGCGCGCTGCCGCAGCGATTCCAGCGTTTCCGCTTCGGCACCGCCCAGCGCCGGTTCCAGGTTGCTCACCTGGTCCACATACGGGACGGTGGTCTTCAACTGCACAATGGCATTCGCCGGCCGGTTGCCGACGACGCCGCCGCCGGTCCGGTAGTGGGCCAGGCGGACATTGCCGGTACCGGCCGGCGGGATCAGGCCGTTACGGCCATTGCCGAAGCGAATCTCGCCGCTCAGGGCGTCAAGGACGTAGTGCCGGTCGCGCGGACCCGACCCGTAAAAGTCGGCCACCGGCAGCCAGCGTACCCAGATCTCGGGCGGCCGGCCGCCCGCTCCTTCGGTGAACGTGATCGCAGCGTCGCCGCTGGCTTGCTGGATCAGCGTCTGTTCGGCGGTGGCCGGCAGTTCGCGTTCACGCACTTCGAGGCGTTCGCCAGCCAGCAGGGGCGTGCGGATCGTACGAAAACGCTGGTTTTCGCTGCCATCGCTCGAACCGAGGATTTCGTTGCGCACGGTGACGGCCTGCAAGGCCATCGTCGTGTTGAAGAGCACGCGGCTCAGATGCGGTGCGAGCGGGTAGTCGCCGCTTTCCCAGCGGGCGCGTAACCAGTACGCCTGCCGGGCAAACTCGGCACGACTGGAAAAATCGCTCGGCGCCAGCCATTCGAGCAGACCCGAGCGGGTGAAGTTTTCCGAGCCATCCTGGACCTTCAGATCGCTCCACTGCATCCCGTTCCAGTACGCCCAGGCCAGCCGCAAGGGATCGGCCGAGTGCGCTGCCGGGGGAGAGGCGCTGGCCTCGCCGTACTTCAGCCCGGCACTGGCGAGGTACAGGCTGAGCTTGCGATTGGGAAAGACGCGCCGCGCCGCGGGCAGGGTGAAACCCAGATAGACCGTTGGCCGCGGTTCGGAGGTGGCCTGAAACGGCTGGAACGGGGTGCCGGGGACGGCCGTGTAGACAAAATCGTTGTACGTCAGCACCGCCTCGAGCGGCGTCGTTCGGGTCAACTGGTAGTCGATGCTGAGTCGCCGGATCGAAGGGGGGGCAAAGGTGGCCGGGATGAAGCGATAAGCACGTTCCGGATGTTCCGGATCGACCGGCTCGTAACGGGCTTCCTGGCCATAATCGCCGGCATTGAGGCGTACGCGCAGCCAGTATTTCTCGAGGCCATTGAGGGTTGTCGGTTGCGGCGGCTTGCCGAGTTTGCAGGTGATCGTGCCGGACTGGGTCAGGTTCGCGGTGGTATCGACCATATCGTCGGGCGTTACCCACGCCTGGCCGTTCCAGTAGTCCCAGGCAAGCTCGAGATCTTCCGACGCGCGCGTCGCTGGAATGGGTGGCTTCTTGGCGTCGCTGGGATTGGTCAGCTCGATGTGCAGGGTGATCGTACTGCCCGCTTCGGCAAACGCCCGGCCACGCGCCAGGTACAGCGTATCGCCGAAGCGCGGCTTGTCGCCGAAAGGAAGGAAATCCTTGCCCAGGTCGACCGGAAGCTGGTTGGCGAAGGCTACGTCGGCGGCCAGGCCGGTCGCTCCGATGGTGACTTGTGCGCTGAGAGACGTGATCTCAGGCAAGTGGCTGGCGCGCACCCTCCCGGCCTGAAGTGCGTCAGCAGGTGTGATCGGCGTCAGCAGACGGCATCGCAGCCAGCGGCTGGTCTGGTCGGCGAGACGCTGCTCGGCGATCGGAAAGGCGCGCAGGCCGGCAGTCAGCACGACATCGCCGTTACGCGTCAGCGCTTCGGTCTGATCGACGGGTGCGAGTGGGAGGCCCTCCTTGCCGTCCCAGATTTCCCATTGCACGGTACGGGGATCGGGAGCCGGGTTCTCGCTCGTCAGTTCGAAGGTCAGGCGCAATTCCTGCAGATCGGATCGTCCGAACAGCGCGTCGTCTCCGAGATAGAGGGCATGCTCGAGCGGCCGGTTGCCCGCGAAGACCGGAATGGCGATTGCCGCTGGTGTGCTCAGCCACGGGCTGTAGTCGGCATAGCGATCGACTTCCGGTTCGCGGACAAACAGGCAGGAAAGCTGCGCTGCGCCAACCACCAGTTCACCTGCGGTCTCGAACAACACCGGCTCGTTCTCGCCTTCGGCCGGCGGCGAGGCGACCTGGGGCCCGCTCGGCACAATCGCATCGGCGATGCTGCCCGGCGCCAGCGAGAAGGTGAGCGGAACACGGGCGGGTTGCGGTGGCAAGCGTGTCTCGCCGAGCAGGTCGAGAAAGGCGAGGAGGTTCTTGTCCGGAACCTGGTTGAGTCGGTGCAGGATGATTTCGGCAAAGCGGCTGAAGATGCCGATCAGCGCCGTCCCCAGCGGGTCGCTGCGGATCTGACCGGTCGCAGGATCGGTATATTGCTCGTGCCAGTCAGGTGCATAAATGGCCAGCAACTCGCGCAGTTGTCCGGAAACGGCGGCAGCTGTACGCGGATCGATCGGCGGAGCGGTCTTGCTCATCAGCTCGTGCTCCTGTCCAGATAGAACGGATAGACCAGGTTGAAGGCGTTGTTGGTGGCGCGTACCTCGTAGTCGATGCTGATCAGCAGCAGCTCGCCGCCTGCGGCCGCCTGCACCTGGATGTCGAGCACATCGATACGCGGCTCGAACAGCAGCAGGGCCTGGCGGATGGCCTGCGTCACCCTGCCGGCGGTGGAGGCGCTATTGATCTCGAAAACCAGGTCGTAAATGCCGCAGCCGAAATCCGGACGCATCACGCGTTCACCCTTGGCCGTGCCCAGGATGATCCAGATCGACTGACGCACGCTCTCCTCGTACTCGGCGTGGTTGAAGAAGCCAAGTTCATCGAGTGTGAGGGGGAATCCCCAACCAACGCCGAGAAATGGTTTCGACATAAGCCTTCCTAACCGATGAACACCGTACCCACGGCGATTACCTGGCCAGCCGGCAAGTCCGCGGGATCGTTGCAGGTGGTCGCGGGGTCACCGTTGCGCGCGGCCATCTTGCCGTTGATTTTCACTGTCGGGCTGCCGATCCGGATGCTTGCCTGGTTGCCCGGAGGTTTCTGAAAAGCGGTTCCGGGCGGCGTCGGCAGATGGGGAGGCGTGTTGTCGGCCGTGCTGTCGACGGTCGCCGCCGGCTTCCCCTGGATGTTGACGTCGCTGCTCAGATTGCCGTTGATGATGCCGGTAAAAGGGTGCGGCAAGGGCGTCGGCAGCGGTGGCGTACCCGGGACGATGACGATATGCGTGTCGGTGGCGACGATCCGGTCGCCCTGTTTGGCGGCAGGTTGGCCCATGATTCAGTTGATATTGACGGTTGCACCCTGGATGTTCAGTGTTGCGCTGGCTGTCACGTCGATTCCCGCCCCAGCTTCGAGGCTGGCGTCGGCGGAGGACTTGATTTCCACCTTCCGGGCCTCGAGCTTGATCGTTCCCTGTGGCGCCAACAAGCTGATGTCCTGGTCGCTGGTGATGGTGATCGTGTTGCTCGCGGTGTCGAAGACGATGCTGTTCTTTTCGCTCTTGTCGATGATTTCGATCTTTTCCTTGCCGTCCTCGTCGTTGAGACGAACCAGATGGCCGCTGCGCGATCGGATCAGGCGCAAGGCATTCTGGCCGTCGGCGTTGTCGGCCGGCGGTTTGTCCTTGCCGTTCCACAGGCCGCCGAGCACATAGGGAAAACGCAGGTCGCCCTGTTCGAAGGCGACCAGCACCTCATCGTCCACTTCCGGCAGGAAGTACCAGCCGCGACCGCTGCCGGCCATCGGCGTGGCGATCCTCGCCCAGGTGCTCTCGTCGGCGTCGCTCAGCCAGGGGAACCTGAGCTTGACCCGTCCGAGCCCGTCGGGGTCCTGATTGTTGGTTACCACGCCAAACACCACGCCGGCGATGCGGCTGGCGTCGCCATGCTCGACAAGCAGGTTGAAGAAGCTCACGTCGCGTTCCTCCTGACGGTGAAACGGGTCAGATAACCCTGGTGGGGCGTATAGCCATGGTTCGCCGAGACGACATAGTACGGGCCACTGAAACGTTGACCGAGCCCGTCGATCCTGATGACTGCGCCGGCCCGCAAGTCGGTGCGTCCCCGGCACGCTCCTTCACCCTCGATCAGTTCCAGTACGCCGCGATTGAAGCGGGCCTTGGCCAGTTGATCGGCTTCGGCCTGGGTGGCCAGCGGCTGCCGGCTGATCAATCCGACGGCCGCGCCGAAGGCGCT
>DPSD01000085.1:938-2864 GCA_003538495.1 Accumulibacter sp. | reverse complement strand
TGAAGAATAGCGCTAATCAGGAGCGCCTATGTCCGCCAGCGCACAGAACTCGATGCGCATTTGCCATTAGGCTCTCCACATCGACACTAGGCATCGCCTGTTTGATGACCAGGAGTCGTAAGGCGAACCGAAGCTGGCTCGGCTATCAGAGGTATAAACCATTAGTCAGGAGTACACGATGAACAAAGATCAAGTCAAGGGTGCAGCAAAAGACCTGGGCGGCAAAATCCAGGAAGAGGTCGGCAAACTGGTAGGCAGCACGGAGCAGCAGACAAAGGGGCTGAAGAATCAAGCTGAAGGCAAGGTGCAGCAACATGTCGGCGACCTGAAAGAGAACGTCAAGGACGCCAGGGACGCCGTCAAGGACGCCTTGAAAACGTAACTCCGATGGGCATAGCTGCCCATCGGTTTCACGAGGCAGCCGCCAATGGCGGTTGCTTCGTTGTCTGTGCGCATGCGCGCGGTGGGCGGTGTCAAGGCCAGGCTGCCAGGCGAAATCATTGATCATGGCAAAGGTATCTGCAGCGTCGGCCTGACGTTGCGGCTCAGGGGCGGCAGGATGACTTATTGTGTCGGCGTACGGCTGGACGAGGGCATGATCTTTGCGTCGGATTCGCGAACCAACGCCGGTATCGACAATTTTGCCAAGTTCTGCAAGATGACGGTATTCGAGCGCAAAGGCGAGCGCGTGATCGTCCTCCTGAGTTCGGGCAATCTCGCCGGCACCCAGGCGATCATCAGCGTGTTGACCCAGCGCGGTGAAGATCCGGACAACAAGGCGTCGCTGTGGAATGCGCGTACCATGTTCGACATGGCCAATCTGGTTTCCGACGCCATGCGCGACATCGAACGGCGCGATGCGCCGTTCCTCGAAGCAAGCGACATCACCTTCAACGCCTCGTTTATCCTCGGCGGGCAGATCCGCGGCGAAGTGCCACGCCTGTTCCGCATCTATGCTGAAGGCAACTTCATTGAGGCCGGTGTCGACACACCCTACATCCAGACCGGCGAAACCAAGTACGGCAAGCCGCTCATCGACCGCGTCATCATGGGTTCGACAAAACTTGCGGACGCCGCGAAATGTATTCTCGTGTCGTTCGACTCGACGATGCGCAGTAATCTTTCGGTGGGCATGCCGATCGACCTCATATGCTACGAACGTGACAGCCTCGAAATCCGAATGCGACGCCGTTTTGCCGAAGGCGACGCTTACTTCACGTCCTTGCACCAGAGCTGGAGCGAGGGCACGCGCCGTGTGTTTCGAGAACTTCCAGAACTGGTCTGGTGACTTCTTGCGGTCGCCAGCCAGCATCCCGGAGCGTCTGCGCGACTTCTATGTCGTGACCTGCGAACATGGTGGCAACCGGATCCCAGCCGCCTACGCCGATCTGTTTTGCGGCTGGCAGTCCCGCTTGTCCAGCCATCGCGGCTACGATCTCGGCGCTCTGGTCATGGCGCGCGATCTTGCCACGGCCCTGCAGGCACCCCTGGTGGTGTCGACGGTGAGCCGCCTGCTGGTCGATTTGAATCGATCGTTGTCCAGTCCACAGGCGTGGTCGGATGCGACGCGGGCGCTATCGCCGACGGGCAAGCGGGCAATCGTGTCGCGCCATTACGCGCCATACCGGCAGCGGTTGACGGAGATCGTGGCGGAAGCGGTAGCGGCCGGGCAGCGGGTGATCCATCTTTCCGCGCACAGCTTTACACCGGAACTCGACGGCCAGGTCCGCAACGCCGACGTCGGCTTGTTGTATGACCCGGCACGCCCTGGAGAAGTGGCGGTGGCGGCCCGCTGGAAGGCGGCGTTCGCCGAACAGTCGGCCGAACTGCGCGTGCGCCGGAATTACCCCTACCACGGGAAGAACGACGGACTGACCTCTGCGATGCGCCGCTGCTTCGCGCCAGGCCAGTATGTCGGGATCGAAA
>DPSD01000085.1:462-655 GCA_003538495.1 Accumulibacter sp. | reverse complement strand
GGCCAGTATGTCGGGATCGAAATTGAACTTAACCAGGCGTTGGTGAGCGCACAGCCGCGGTCATGGCGGCACTTGCGCCGCGCCGTCGTCAGCACGCTAGAGTCGGCACTGCGCGGGAGATCCACTGCGTGACTTGTTCGCCATGAACTCACCCGCCACCAGGAGGTTAGTATGAAAATCCGCATCGGATATG
>DPSD01000085.1:0-172 GCA_003538495.1 Accumulibacter sp. | reverse complement strand
ATGAAAATCCGCATCGGATATGACATCGTCTATGAATGCGAGCAGCCAACGCCGATGATCCTGATGCTCAACATCCACTACTCGCGGATGAACGACGTCGTGCTGCCGGATCACCTGATAACTGATCCAGCGGTACCGCTGGTTGCCTATCGCGACGGCTTCGGCAACTGGT
>DPSD01000528.1 GCA_003538495.1 Accumulibacter sp. | reverse complement strand
AGCGCCTCGTCGAGGCTGTCGACCCATGCCTCGTGCGGGACGGCGTTGGCGCCGAATACCCGGTGCCGAAAGTCGCGCATTTCGACCCGGCAGTGCGGCATCGTCCGCAGCTCGGCGACCCAGGCGCGGACGGCGTCGAAACGCTCGGCCATCTCCGCCGAAGTCGGGCCCTTGAGGACGAGCCGCCGCGGAAACAGCGGCTCGCCGCTGACCACGCTCGCCAGCAGCTCGCCGCGGTCCCACAATTTCTGCACCTGCGCCCGCAGCTGCGCCGGCCGCGTCCAGCTCACCCGGCCACCCTCGCCTTTTCGGCGCGGTACTCCTCGATCGACAGGTTGCGCAGTTTCGATGTGCGGCCTGCTTCGTTATGAACGAAGCCGACGCTGGCGACGAAGGGCTCGATGATGTGGATTTTCTGCAGCGGGGTGACGATCAGCAGTTGCAGGTTGAGCTGCGCGAACAGCCGCAGGCCGTATTGCGCCGACTCGTCCGAGCCGCGGCCGAAAGCCTCGTCGATGACCACGAAGCGGAACGAGCGCGAGCGCACCGCGCCCCATTCGAGGCCGAACTGGTACGCCAGGCTCGCCGCCAGGACGGTGTAGGCCAGTTTCTCCTTCTGGCCACCCGATTTGCCGCCCGAATCGGAGTAGTGCTCGTGCTCGCTGTGGTCCTCGCGCCAGCGCTCGCTGGCGGCAAAAACGAACCAGTAGCGGACGTCGGTGACCTTGGCCGTCCAGCGGCGGTCCTGCTCGGAGAGGCCCTCGCGACCGCGCAGGCGTTCGATGATCTGCTTGACCTGCAGGAACTTGGCTTCCGAATACTGGGCGTCGTCCGAGCCGGTGATACTGCCTTCGTTGCAGGCGCGCAGCTCGCCCTGGAAATCACGGACATCGGCGTCTGGCGTGGCCTGGGCTTCGACCGTGATATAGCGGCCGGGGTTGTAGTCGATCTGCGTCAGCGAGGCGTTGATGTGCGCGATGCGATCCTTGATCGTCTCGCGCCACATGGCCAGTTGCGCGCTGAAGTTGGCGACCTCGTTGATCGCGTTCTCATTGAGCAGCTTCTTGAAGCGCAATTCGAAGCGCGGCAGGTCGTCGCTCCGCAACTTGTCGAGCATCGTCCGGTATTCGCCGACGGCCTCGATGGCGACATCGACTTCCTGCGTGTCGAGTGGAAACGCGCTGCGGTACGAACCCATGGCGTCGATGATCTTGTCGCGCAAGCGCTTGAGTTTCTGATCCTCCTTGTCGATGCGGCTCTGCAGCCAGTCGCGCATTTCGCGCTCGCGGTTCTCGCAGGATTCGACGCTCAGCTGGTGCTCGCCGAGTGCTTCGTGGCGCATCGCGTCAAGGCGCTCGAAGAAGGTGCTCGGCTGCGGCTCGGCCACCGCGTTGTCGGCGACCAGCGACAGGGTGTCGCTGCGCAAGGCCTCGGCGGCTTCGCGTTTGGCCTGCGTCGCGCCCAGCTCGCGCGTCTTGGCGGCGAGCGCGGCGTCGGTTTCGGTGATCTCGCCCTGCAGGCGGGCCAGGCGCGCAGCCAGACTCTGCAGGACGTCCGACGTCGCTTCCAGCAGCCGCTTCTCGTCTTGCAGCCGGGCCACCTCGGTCGCCAGCGATTGCCAGTCGAGTTCGCTGAAGTCGGCGTACTCGCCGAGTTTCGACAGCGCGATCAGGCGCTCCTTGAGCGCACTCTGGTCGCCCAGGATCTTGCCGATGCGACTGCCCAGTTCGCCGAGCCGCGCTTCGAGTTGCCTGGCATTCGCTTCAAGGGCGCCGATCTTGGCGGCGTTGCTCCAGCCGAGCACGTAGCGACTGCGGTCGTCGAGGCGGTGGCGGTCGTCTTTCTCGTGCCGTTCGCCGGGCGCCTTGATCTGACCGGCATGGGTAATGGCTTTCGTCTCGCGGCGGAACTGCTCGTGCGTGACGCAACACGCGACGTCGAAACGGTTCGCCAGCTCGCGTTCGAGCCAGTCGTAGTACGGCGAGTCGGGCTTGACGGCGAGCTTGCGCACCAGCGAGTCGCGGTGCAGGCTGGGCAGATCGCCGCGTAACGCCCTGCGGACGCGGAAATAGACCAGTCGCCCGCGCAGATGCGTGCGATCGACCCATTCGGCGACCGCCGTGTAATCCTCGTCCGGAACCAGCAGCGACAGGCCGAAGTTGCGCAGCAGGCGTTCACCGGCGCCTTCCCAGTCGCGTTCGTCGTCGCGCACCTGCAGCAGTTCGCCGGCAAATGGCATCGCCTCTTCCGCGAGATCGAGCGCCTGGCACAGCGCGCTGCGCATCGCCACCTGCGCGGCCGGGAGGTTGCTGCGGCGGGCCTTGAGGCTGTCGATCTCGGCCGACAGTTCGTCGTGCTCCTGCTTGCCCTGGCGCAGGCTGACGCCGAGTTCGGTGAGGTCGTTCTGCAGGCTCGCTTCGCGCTCGCGCGTGACTTCGGCCAGCGCCGCGAAGCGCTGCCGTTGATCGAGAAAATCGGCTTCGTCAGACGCGGCCTTTTCACCAACCAGGCCAAGCAGCCCGCCATGGCGCTGTGCCTTGCGCGCCCGTGCCTGGCGCTCCAGCTCCAGCCGGCGAATCTCGGCGGTCAGGCGCTCGAGCCGGTCACCGCCGTTCTCGGCGATGCTGCGCTTCAACTCGCCCTCTTCGGCGCGCTGCGCAAGCCGTTGCTCATCGATGCGCTTGAGCTGCGCGTCGTGCCGCCGCCAGTCTTCGGCAAGGCCGGAGAGGCGCTTGTCGAGCAGCCCGAGCTTGAGGCCGGCGAAGTAGGCCTTGAGCGCCTCGCGGCAAAGGCGCAGCTCGTCGATCTTCGCTACCAGCGCGGCGTGCTGCTCGCCGTCTGCGACCAGCGGCGCGAGCAGCGCCACCTGTCGCTTGGCCTTGAGGACCGCTTCGTGCGCCCGATTGAGGTCGTCGAAGTGGCCGATCAGCGCCGCAATCCGTGGCGCGACGTCGAAGGGCTCGAGCATGTGGCTGCGCACGAAGTCGGTCAGGTTGCCGACAGATTTCATCGACACGGTCTGATGGAAGAGGTCGAGCGCCTGTTCGTTGTCGATCCCGAAGCGGCGCCGAAACCAGGCGCCGTATGGCGGGAAGCTGTCGAAAATTTCGGCCAGGGGCCGCCGCAGCCGCTTGCGCAGGGCGCTGATGTCCGACCCGAAGTTCGCGAAGTCGGCGGCGATCGACAGGTCGCGCTCGGCGGCGACGAAGAAGCGCGCCGGCTGCCCCTGCGCGTCCTTGATCCAGAACACCTGCGCCAGGGTCACCGTCTGGTCGTAGCCGGTGTTATGAAAGACACCGAGGATCACCGAGTAGTTGTTGTGGTCGCGCAGCGCTACCGGCCGAGCCGTGCCGCTGACCTCATTGCGCTCCGACTTGTAGTGCCCGAGGACGTAGGAGCGCAGCGTCCGCTCGCGGCTATCGGCACCGGCCGCCTTGTTGTAGGCGATGCGCTGCGCCGGCACCAGCAGCGTCGTCACCGCATCGACCAGCGTCGACTTGCCCGAACCGATGTCGCCGGTCAGCAACGAGTTCTGCCCGCCAGGGCTGAGCGTCCACACCCGGCCGTCGAAAGTGCCCCAGTTGAACACTTCCAGGCGCTGCAGCCGGAAACCAGAAAGCGTGTCGTCGGCGACGAAATCGAGCCCGAGGCTCTGCGCGTCATTCATCGGCTGCTTGCCCTTGCCCGGCGAGCTGCGAACGGTAGGCCTGCAGCCGCTGATCGAATTCGGCCAGCCACTGCGCGTCCACGAACGACTTGAGGATTCGCCGAACCTCGACCATCGCCATCTGCCCGGGCTGTACCTTCAGGCGGCGCACGAAGCCAAGTTCGACGACCTTGCCGAGATAGAAGTCGATCTGGTCGATCAGCCGGGCCTCGTTGCTGCCTTCGCGCAAAAAGACGCGCATCAGCTCGACGACCTCATCGCGCGACAGCACCAGCCGGGTATCGCCGCCGCCGGCGTCGAACTCGGCCAGCTTCTTGCGCAGCAGCGCCAGCAGCAGGCTGACTGGAAAAGACAGGGGACGCCTGGCAACCAGTCGCGGCAAGCGGGCTGCCACGGCCTCATTGACTTCGGGACGCGAGCGCAGGAAGGCATAGCCTTCAGCCTCGTCGAGCACCAGTTCGAGGTCCAGCACCAGCACGTAGTCACGCACCCGCGCCTGCAGATTGAGCAGCGCGTTCCACAGGCCGGCGTCGGTCTCCTGATAGAGGACTCCCTTGAGCAACGGAATGACCAGCGCCGACAGGTCGGGGCTGGACGCCGCCGAACCCGCCGGTGCCTCAAGGCCAAGCAGTGCTTCCAAGTCTTCTGCTGCCACTATTCTTTCCTCACGAACATCGCCGGCGACAGCCACGCCGGCCTTGCGTACTGCTGCGCGTCCGGCCGCACGCAGCGCGTTCACCTGCTGGTCGATTCGGGTCGCCAGGCTGTCGTCGGCGAGTGCCAGACGGGCCGCCATATACGCCAGGCGAGGTCTTGTCGACCGACGAACTGGGCTACCTGACCGCCTCGACAATTTCGATCTTGCACTTCAGCAAATCATTGACCAGGAAGGACAAGTCGACGCCTTTGGCGTCGGCCTTGGCGGCGAGATAGCGCTCCACCGGCTCATCGAGGCAATCCGGCCAGCGGAAGACCGCGTCGGGCGCGTAGAACTTGCCGCGCACGCCCTTGCTGAAATCGTCGCGATCCTTCATCGCGTCACCCTCGCGAAGTGCACCGCTACCGCGGCGTATGCCCATAATCGCGGAGCTCGTCTAGATCGACCTCGCGCGCAGAGATGATCCGAAGTTTCAGGCTCGATCCCTTGCGAGATGTGGACGACTACCCGCGTCAGGCCATCTTCGTGGAAAGTGGCCGAAATCCTTCAGAATCCTGGCAACAGGTCCGTCTGCCGCTCCGCTGCGAACCCGACTGCTCCGCGATCTTCGACGCTGCCCCCAGCAAGCTTTGTAGCGAGGCGCAGGATACCACGGGTCACAGCGACCGGTCGGCTCCGAGCCTTGTCCACCGTGGTATGAGCCTGAAAGAAGATGCGGGCGAAGGAGGAAACGGGTCGATCATCCTGACGATGGTGATCAACATGAACGAAACCCAGCTTCGCACGATCGAGCAGGTCGGGCAATTTCTCAGCGCCAGCGCCCGCATCGAGTTCTCGACGGCGGGCAAC
>DPSD01000724.1:1515-3865 GCA_003538495.1 Accumulibacter sp. | reverse complement strand
GACTGGTTCGAGCTGACCAACACCGGGGCCGTTGCAGTCAACCTCGGCGGCTGGTCGATGGACGACAGCTCCGCCACCGCGGGCGTCGCGCCGCTGACCGGCATCGCCAGCATCGCCGCCGGCGAGTCGGTGATCTTCATCGAGGGCAGCAGTTCGCTCAACGCCACCTTCCTCTCCACCTGGTTCGGTAGCAACGCCCCCGCCGGCCTGCAGATCGGCAACTACGCCGGCAGCGGCGTGGGTCTCAGCACCAGCGGTGACGCCGTGAACGTCTTCAACGCCGGCGGCGTGTCGCAGGCGAGCGTCAGTTTCGGCGCGTCCACCGCAGGCGTGACTTTCGACAACGCCGCAGGCCTGAGCGGCAGCATTTCGCAACTGAGCGCAGTCGGCGTCAACGGCGCCTTCCTGTCTGCCGATGGCAACGAAATCGGCTCCCCCGGCGCGATCGCCGCCGTCCCCGAAGCCGACACCTACGCCATGATGCTGGCCGGCCTCGGCCTCATCGGCGCCGCGCTGCGCAAGCGCCAGGCCTGAGCGGAGCCCCCCATGACGATCAAACTCCTGATTGCGGCGCTCGCGACCTGCACGGCCGTCTCGGCTCAGGCAAGCACGTCGATCAACCTCGGCAATTACACCGTCGGCGGCATCTACGCGCTCGACGCCCTCAACGGCACCGCGGGCGGTATCTCCGGGCTGGAAGCGTCCGCAGTCGCCTATGCGCGCGATCGCGGCACGCTGTTCTTCGTCGGCGACGAAGGCACCGGCGTGGTCGAGATCTCGTTGACCGGCCAGACCCTCGGTAACAATCTCTTCGACTGGAGCGGCACCGGCAGCACCAAGCACGACACCGAAGGCCTGACCTATCTCGGCGGCGGCGTGCTCGTCGTCGGCGAGGAGCGCCTGCAGGACGCCTATCGTTTCAGCTACACCGCGGGCAGCACCGTTGCACTCGCGAGCAGCTTTGTCTCGATGAGCAACGTTGCCGTCGGCAACAACGGCATGGAAGGCATCAGCTACGATCCGCGCGACGGCAGCTTTGTCACGATCAAGCAGCAGAGCCCCGAGAACGTCCTCGCCGGCACGCTGACCTTCGGGCCCGCCACCGGCGCGCCGCCCTCGACGAGCGGCGACGGCTCCACGCCCCCCGGCGGCGGCGTATCGACCGTGACGACCTTGTTCAATCCGGCGTCGATGGGCCTGTCGACGCTGTCCGACGTGCAGACGCTGTCGCCGGTCGATGCGCTGGCCGGCACCGCAGCCGCCGACAACCTGCTGGTGCTGAGCCTGGGTTCGCGCAAGCTGGTCGAAGTGGATCGTAGCGGTAACGTGCTCAGTTCCTTCGACCTGTCTTCGCTGCTGAACACCAGCAGCGGCGACTTCAATGCCATCGAAGGCCTGACCGTCGACGAACACGGCACGATCTATCTCGTGGCCGAGCAACTGCAGGGCGCTGGCGCACCACTGAACGCCCAATCGCAACTGATCGTGTTGACGGCGCCAGTCCCCGAGCCCGAAACCTATGCGCTGATGCTGAGCGGCCTCGGCCTCGTCGGCTACATGGCGCGTCGCCGCCGGCGCGTGTAACGCTCGCCGCGGGCGGTGCAATGCTGCCCGGCGGTGGGGGTGCGGCGCCGTTTATCGGAAGGCGCAGGTTGACCGTCGTCGTCACGGCCGTTGCACGTCGTCGCTTATAGCTGCCAAGACAGAAGGGGCGGACGAATGTCTTTCGTTCGGCCAGAAGCGGGAGCCTCGACCGTCTTATCTTCGGCCTTTGCTGCCGGTCGTAGGCCGGGCGGAGGGAGTCCGCTCAGAGCCGATGACCGGTCACTCGTCTGCTGGGCCGTTCACGTACGCGATTTTCCGTAGGGAGCGCTGACTCCCGAGCCGTTGTTTCCACCAAATCCTAACCGGTAAAGTAGCAGGGGCAGCGCAGAGGAGTCGGACGCGCCGTCATTGCCGATCAGTCCTCCAGTTTGTCGAAGGGGCTCACCACATTGCGGGTTGCCTCCAGCACATGCGTATAGATCATCGTTGTCTGCAGGCTGCGGTGCCCTAGCAGCAATTGGATGGTTCGGATGTCTGTTCCGGAGGCTAGCAAGTGCGTCGCGAATGAGTGGCGGAGTGTATGCACGCTCGCGTGTTTGCGGATCTCGGCGCTTCGAACGGCTGCGCGAAAGGCCCGCTGCACGGTCGTATCCGAGGTGTGCCAGCGTGCCAGACGCCCTGTATCGCCCCACGGCCGCAGGACCGAGGAGGGGAAGACAAACTGCCAGGCCAGCGATGAAGATGCCGAGGGATACTTGCGCGCCAGCGCGTTGGGCATTGGGGCCAGTCCCGCGCCGTGCGACAG
>DPSD01000724.1:0-1249 GCA_003538495.1 Accumulibacter sp. | reverse complement strand
AGTCCCGCGCCGTGCGACAGATCCTTCTTGTGTAGTGCTGCTATCCGTAACAGATGTTGCTGCAAAGGCTCTCGCAGCCGGCTGGGTAGAACCGTCGTCCGGTCCTTGTTGCCCTTGCCACTGCGCACCGACAAGCTGCCGGCAGCAAGATCGACATCCTTCACCCGGAGCGTCACGCACTCCTGGACCCGCAGGCCTGCCCCATAGATCAACTCGGCCATGAGGCGGGGTGTCCCGGACATTTGTGCGAGCGCGGCCCGGACTTCATCGCGGGTAAGTACGACAGGCACACGATGATGTCTCTGCACCCGCTTGAGTCCCGCCATCCGCCCGAGCGGTTTCTCTAATACGGCCTCATAAAGGAACACCAGGGCGTTGAGTGCCTGCGTCTGGGTCGAGGCCGAGACCTGGCGCACAGTGGCCAAATGGTTCAGGAAATCCTCGACCTCTTGTGCACCGAGCGCACCGGGATGGCACTTGTCATGAAAATAAATGTAATGCCGGATCCAGTATCGGTAACTCTCCTCAGTGCGCGGGCTGAAGTGGCGCCGCCGGCAAAGCGTGCTTACCAGATCCATGAGGCGGGGACGGGGGGTGGGCTGACCCCATGATGTTCGCTCCTATGAGTGGTGACAGAGAAAAAGTTGGAACATAATCCGGCAAGCCAGAAGAGGACAGGGCTGGGTCCGCCTTTTCATACTGTAATAGACGGACCCAGGAAACCCAACGTCATTGATAATCAAATGGATAGGGGGGATTTCATGGCGTCCGTATTATTAAAAAATGTCCGGACCCGTGGGTCCGTCAAATAACTGTTAGGCGGCATTCTCAAAGATGGGCGTATTTCTTCCCTACATTATTGGCTATGCATTGATCTTTGGCATTATGGCTTGGTGCGCATTGGGCGGGCTCTCGGCAGCTATACGAGCATTCACAAAGAAAGAGGTGCGTGTCGCGGGCAGCAAAGTTATTCATGGGTCCTGGGCGATTGCCCTTGGGTTCGTATTTTTGCTCTTCGGACTTGTTTTTGCCTTAGCAATCTTTTTAATTTTCATAAGTTTCTTAAAAGTCAATTAATGCGTCCAATCAGCCTAACCCTGCGGTCAAGTCCGCTCCACTTCGTTCCGCTGGGACGCCGCTAAAGCGGCGCCCCTTACCTTTACGTTAGGCGCAGAACCCAATGAGAGAAGACTCAATACGATTACCTGGCCGCGTTGCTGTTACAAATCGCTCAGACTGGTCATATGAA
>DPSD01000412.1 GCA_003538495.1 Accumulibacter sp. | reverse complement strand
TGCATGGTTTCTTCGGAAGGCGCGTGTGCGGCGCACCATTCCAGAACCGGCTGCCGGTCGTCGATTGGTAATCTTTTCTGCTGCCGGTACCGCCCGTCGGGCCACCGCCAGGCAGCGTCACCACTCTCTTGAAGGAGAAAACCATGTTGCAAAGGATTGGACTGGCGTTTCAGGGAGGGTCATTTCTCGCCGGAGCGATCGACGCTGGCGTCGTCAGCGGCCTGGTCGAGGCGCGCGCCTTCGAAAAATACGACATCAGCGCGTATTCCGGCACCTCTGCGGGCGCCCTGGTTGCCGCGGTGTGCTGGCGTCATGCGCTGCAGCATGCGCATGGGACGATGCAGGAGCGCATGGCGACCGCTCCCGAGGCGCTCCGCAAGCAGTGGCTGCACAATGCAAACGGGATGATTTTCAACCAGGCAGTGGGCGACGGGCTGAAGGCGGTCGATCATTTGTGGTCGTCGACCAACCCGGCCTATTTCTGGTGGAAGGACAAGGTCGCGGTGGAATGGCTGCACGGTCGTTTTCAGGACTGGCTGAATGCCTATGTCGAACCGGAGACCTGCATGGACTTGCTCTACCAGCGTTACGTGGCTTCCACGCAGCCGCCGGGTGATCTGGCTGCGGCGCAACTCGCTTTCGACAGGGATACGAAGGACGGGACGCGGCCACGCTTGCTGGTTGGCGCCACGCGCGTGAAGGACAGCGAGGATGTCAACATTACCGACGAAGACTTCTTCGCCGAACTCGTCAAGGCGTTGAAAGGCCACCCGGGCGACCACGCCACAGCGATCCGCGTCGCTGCCGACTACATGCGCCACGGAATCATGGCATCCGGCTCGATCGACTTTATCAACGGCATGACCACCATCAAGGAGGGTCGCCACGCCGGGACTTACCTCGACGGCGCCTGGTCGGAGAACCCGCCGCTGAAGGGGCTGCTCAGTGCCAGGCTTGACCAGATCTGGATGGTCGAGGTGTTTCCCAGGCGCTGCGCCGAGATTCCCGATACTTTTGCAGAGCGCGAGGACCGGCGCGAGGAACTGTGGCAGAACGCGGTGGTCGAGCAGCAGCGCACCTTCATCAACAAGGTCAACCTGTGGATCGAGAGCGGCCGGCTGGTATCCGACGCAACCTTGCTGGCGGGCCTGAAAACCAGTCTGCTGGCGAAACTCAAGGACCGGACAAGCCCAGAATGTCAGCGCTTGCTGGCGGCGTTCAGGAACAGCGAGGATGATTGGGAGGACAAGATCAACGAAGACGAGAAAATCGTCGATGCGATCCTCAAGCCCTACCGATACGTCGAGACGCGCTGCATCCAGCTGCCGCCGGAAATGCAGTCCCTGACTGCCGGCGCGCGCCTGGTCAACACGCCGAGCTTTCTGCTCGACAAGATGGAATTTGGACGTGCCAATACTCTCCAGTTTCTGACTACGCTCCATTGAAGCGAGGCCGCGCCCGACAGGGCGCGGTGTCTGGCAAGGAGGATTCGGGCGGCAGATCCCGATGGACGGTAAGCGACCCGGGTCACGGGTGAGCTACGTAGCCGCTTGTCCACGAACCAGCATGCAGTCGAACTCGATGATCGCCAGAGTGGTCTTGTCGCGAGATACCGGAAAAAAACCGGACGGCAGGAATCCGGCCGCCTGGAAAACCGTCAGTGATTCAATGAAACCGGGGGTTCCTTGGTAGAGCGGGATGACCGAACACTCGATCAGAACTGCCTTGATCCGTGGCAGCAAGGCCGTTGCCCCCGAGAAAACCTGCAGATCGAATCCCTGGGTGTCGAGTTTGAGAAGCAGGCGGCTGTCCTGTTGGGCAATGCCCTCGATGCCATCGAGACGTTTCACCGGTACCTTGATGATTTCTTTCAGACCGGTGCGTTCAGGGAAATATTGCTCGGAATTCTCGTTGGTTTTCAGGAAGGATGAGAAATCGCTGCCGGCAAGGACGTTGAGTTCCATCGCCCCATCCTGTTCGGCCAGCCCGCAAGGGTGAGTCGTGAACAAACGATCTGCAGCGAATCGCTCGGCAAGCTCACGGGCCATCGCCGGAATGGGCTCGAATGCCTCGATACGCCCGGCAAATCCGGCAGCGCGCAACCGCGATGAAAATTGCCCGGCATTGGCGCCCACATCGATGACCGTATCAATCGCGTGCTTGTCGAGGATCTGCAACAGGTGCCTGTCGAGTTGCAGGTGATTCTTGCGGCGGGAGATTGCATCGTAGCCAAACCAGCCGGCTAACGCAGGAACAAGTTTCATCTCTATCCTTACCGAGGAACAGGCAGCGAGTCGGCTCTGCTAAGGGTTCTTGCCGGTGATGCCTGCGTAGAATGCCTGGATCTCCAGCATGTCGGCCGAAATGTCGCCTGTCGGTTGAAACAGGCGGCTCACGCCAGCCACTTTTTCCTTGAAATCCAGATAACCCAGGGCGATCGGGACACCAGCACCTGCGGCGATGTAATAGAACCCCGTTTTCCAGTGAGTCACTCGGCTTCGAGTCCCCTCCGGGGAAACAATGATGACCATTCCAGAATTGTTGTCAAAGGCATCGACCGTGCTTTGTACGAGATTTCCTACGCGCTCGCGGTTCACCGGAATCCCGCCCAGCCAACCCATCACGCCACCGATCAGGGGCGGAAAGAGCGTCGATTTTCCCATCCAGTACACCCGCAGCTGCAGGGCAAAACAGACCATCAGGGTGAAGGGAAAGTCCCAATTACTGGTGTGCGGCGCGGCAATCAACACATACTTTGGTGCATCCGGCGCGCCGCCTTCCACTCGCCATCCCAGCAAGTGCAACAGCAGCCGGGACAGCCAGTGCATGAGGGTACTGATCAGCGGGGTAGCGAAAATCGTACGCTGCATGGATGAAATCTTTGCCAGTCAAGGCGGTTGGTGGAGATGGGCGGTGTGCAGGCGCAAGCCGGGCAGTTTTTCGCTCGAGTCCATCCTGCCGGTGCCAAGCGAGCCACCATCTAGTCTACTCTCTTCTGAAACACCGGATCCGATGAAGGATTCCAAGAGCACGCCACGAATCACCGAGACGGCCAAGGGACTCTGGGTGGTCAATAGGATTGCCGGGATGGCGTCGGGTGCAGTTCTTTTGTCGTGCCGATTACCGAAACGGTGGCGAATGCAACTGACTTGTCCTAGACTATTTGGTCTTCATTCGCGCCAGGAAAGTCCAACCATGAAATGCTCATTATGCCAGGAGAGAAAAGGCAAGCGGGTCTGCAAGATCAAAGCGGCCCAGTTGATCTGCCCGACTTGCTGTGCAAGCCTGCGGACAGAGGTCTGCGAGGGCTGTTCCTATTACGGTCCGTGTCTTGCCTATCAGCGCGAAAAGCAGCTCAACCACAAGAAAGACTTTCTCGTCGAGATCCTGCCCGAGATCGACGAACGCTGTGACGTCGCTCTGGAACTGGCCGAGAAGGGCAAGCTTGCACAAGCGACGGCCATTCTCGAAGAACTCCGCCAGCAGCATCCGAATTATCATATGGTGATCTATGGAATAGGCGCCTGCCATGCCCTGCGTGGCGACCTCGATGAGGCCATCCATTGCTTCGAGCGGGCAGTAGAGATTTTCCCGCTGCTGGCGCAAGCGCACTACAATCTGGGCACAGCCTATATGCAAAAGGTCGATTTCCAGAAAGCGGACAGGGCTCCCGCGAAGGCG
>DPSD01000091.1 GCA_003538495.1 Accumulibacter sp. | reverse complement strand
CGCGACATCACCGAGCGCAAGCTCGCCGAAGAACGTTTGCTCGAAGCCAACCAGCGCTTCGACCTGGCTGCCGAATCGGCGGGCTTCGGCGTCTGGGACTGGGATATCGTCGCCAACACCCTGGTCTGGGACGACCGCATGTATGCGCTCTATGGCGTTCGCCGCGAGGACTTCAGCGGCGCCTACGCCGTTTGGGAAAGTGCCGTGAATCCGGAAGACCGCGGAGGCGCCGTCGCCGCGCTGCAGGCGGCCGTGCGCGGGGAAACCCCGTTCGACATCGAGTTCCGCGTTCGCGTCAGCACGCCCTACGGCGACGAGGTACGTCACATCAAGGCCAACGGTCTGGTGCTGCGCGATGCTCAGGGGCAGGCGCAACGAATGATCGGCATCAACTACGACATTTCCGAGCGCAAGAAGATCGAGCAACTGAAGACCGAGTTCGTGTCGACCGTCAGCCATGAGTTGCGGACGCCGCTGACGTCGATCCGGGGGTCGCTGGGCCTGCTGGAGGGCGGCGTCGCCGGCGAGCTGCCGGCGGCGGCGAAATCGCTGATCAACATTGCCGCCAATAACTGCGAGCGGCTGGTCGCTCTGATCAACGACATTCTCGACATGGAGAAGATCGCGTCGGGCCGGATGAGCTTCGCTCTCGAGACGCGGCCGCTGCTGCCGCTGGTCGAGCAGGCCGTCGAAGCCAATCGGGGCTTCGCGGTGCAGCACCAGGTGCGCCTCGAGATCGTTTCGCCGCTGGCGGACGCGACTGCGCGCATCGACCCGGATCGTTTCCTGCAGGTTCTGGCCAATCTGCTCTCGAACGCGGCCAAGTTTTCGCCACCCGGCGCGACGGTCGGCGTCTCCCTGCTGCGCAGCGGCCCCCGCCTGCGCATCGAAGTCGTCGATCACGGTCCGGGAATTCCGGATGAGTTCCGCGCGCGCATCTTCGAGAAGTTTTCGCAGGCCGATGGCTCGACGACGCGGGCCAAGGGCGGTTCGGGTCTCGGGCTGTCGATCTCGCGGGCTCTGGTCGAACGGATGGGCGGGGAAATCGGCTTTTCGAGCGTTGCCGGTGAAGGCAGTTGCTTCTGGTTCGAATTGCCCGAGGTGGTGTTGGAATTGGCGACGGTGCCGCGTGCGGCGATGGCCGCGGTGGTGCCGGGAGAGGCGCCGCGAGTGCTGGTCTGTGAGGACGACCCCGACATCGCGCAGTTGCTGGCGACGCTGCTGATGCAGGCGGGCTACCGCGTCGATCGTGCGCCCAGCGCCGCTGCCGCCAGACGTATGCTGGCAGCGCATGCGTACGCGGCGATGACCCTCGACATCGGCCTCCCCGATGAGAACGGCATGGACTTCCTGGGTGGCCTGCGCGCCAGCGAAGCCGGTTTTGATCTGCCGGTGGTGATCGTCTCGGGGTCTGCCGATCCGGCGACGCCGGCGCTCGGCGGGGCGCTGGCGATCGCCGACTGGCTGGGCAAGCCGATCGACGCCCCGCGGCTGGTCGCCGCCGTCACGCGGGCGGTGCATCGCCGCGCCGCCCAGCGGCCGCGGATCCTGCACGTCGAGGACGATGCCGATCTTGCCCGGATCGTTGCCGCGCAGTTCGGGGGCTTGGCGGAAATCGTCGAAGCGCCTACGCTGTCTACGGCCAAGGATGCGTTGAGCCAAGGGATTTTCGATGTGGTGATTCTCGACGTCGGCTTGCCGGACGGCCCCGGGCTGGATTTGCTGCCGGTGATCCAGGGTCTGGTCCATCCACCGCAGGTGGTGGTATTTTCCGCCAGCGACCCTGAGGCGAGCCTGGAAAGACGGCAGGCGGTCGTCGCCAGTCTGGTCAAGTCGAGGACCTCCAACGAGCGCCTGGTGCAGCTCGTGCGCGAACTGACGCAGCACGCGTTCGAGGATGAAACACAGCCTGCGTCAGCGAAGACAGGACGGGAGATCGATGATGAACGGTAGCTTGCAGAGGATCCTTTTTGTCGATGACGAAGCCGATATCCGCACCGTCGCCAGGCTGGCGCTCGAAGCGGTCGGCGGCTTTACGGTCGAGCTCGCCGTTTCCGGCGAGGAAGCATTGCGCTGGGCGGGCGACTTCAAGCCCGACCTGCTGTTGCTCGACGTGATGATGCCGGGCATGGACGGGCCGGCGACGCTGCGCGCCTTGCGCGCGATGTGGCAGACCGCCGAAGTGCCGGCGGTCTTTCTGACCGCGAGGGCGCAAGCGAACGAGGTGGCGGCGCTGCGCGCGCTCGGCGCCATCGCGGTGATCACCAAGCCGTTCGATCCGATGACCCTCGCCGATCAACTGCGCGTCATCTGGGACGCGCGCGATGGCTGAACTGCTGCCCGATGCCGCGGCGCAACTGGCCGTTCAGCTGGCCGATCTGGGCGAGGAGTTCCGCCGCTCGGTACCCGGCCGGATGCGCGACGTCGAAGACGCTTTCGCTGCCCTGGGCGGGCGCCGGGACGCCGCCGCGCTGCTCCAGCTGAGCGGCGCCGCGCATCGGCTGGCCGGCGCTGCCGGAACCTTCGGCCACGCGGCGCTGGGCGATGCGGCGCACCGCCTGGAGGAACGAGTGCGCCACCTGGACACCAACCCGGCGGGGTGCGGCGGGCAGGACCGGGCGGCGCTGCAGGGACTCCTGGCGGACCTGCAGGCAGCGGCGGCGGTGGTTACCGCGGCGGCGGCGGTCACAGGCACTGCCGCGACAACTGTCGACACGGCGCCTGGCTTGCCTGCCGCAGCGCTGCCGCGGCCGGTTTTTCTGGTCGATGAAGATTCTCGGCTGGGCGCCGAGATCGCCGAAAAGCTCGGCCACTACGGCTATCAGGCGCGCTTCTTCCCGACGCCGCGGGCAGCCATCGAGGCCATGCGCGAGGCGCCTCCGGACGCGCTGGTGTTCGATCTGGGCTCTCCCGGCGGGATGCTCGACAAGGTGCTGCTGGCCGAGGCCCGGGCGATCGCCCCGGCACCGGTGCTGATCGTCTCGGCGCGTGGCGACCTCGCGGCGCGGCTGCACGCCCTGCGTGCCGGTGGCGATGCCTACCTGACCAAACCGCTCGACATCGGGGCGCTGGTCGATCGGCTCGACGATCTGCTCGACAAGAGCGACCACCGGCCGGCGCGCGTGCTGGTCGTCGAGGACGACCCGATCACCGGTCAGGCGCTGCTTGCCGTGCTGGCCAGTGCCGGGATCCTGGCCGAGCTGGTCGGCGATCCCGGGCAGGTACTGGAACGGCTGCGCGAGACGCTGCCCGATCTCATCGTCATGGATATATCTCTGCCGGGGTGTCGGGGTGACGAACTGGTGGGGGTCATTCGCCAGGTCGATGTCTGGCAGGGGGTGCCGATCGTCTACCTGTCGGTCGAGGTCGACCGTGACCGGCAACTGCTGGCACTCGAGCAGGGAGGCGACGATTTCCTGCAGAAGCCGATCGCCCCCGGGCATCTGCTGCGCGTCGTTTCAGCGCGTATCGAAAGGGCGCGGCGACTGCGCGCGCTGATGACCCGCGACAGTCTCACCGGGCTGCTCAATCACGCGCGCTTCATGGAACAGCTCGACATCGAGGCGCTGCGCGCGCGGCGCTCGGGCAAGCCGCTGTCGGCGGCGATGATCGACATCGACCATTTCAAGAGCGTCAACGACAGCTACGGGCACGCCGCTGGCGATATCGTCATCAAGGGTTTGGCGCGCTTGCTGCAGCAGCGCTTGCGGCAGGTCGACGTGATTGGCCGCTACGGTGGCGAGGAGTTCGCGGTGCTTTTTCCCGAGACCTCGAGCGACGCCGCGCGGGCGGTGATCGAGGAAATCGGACGCGTTTTCGTCGGTCTGCGCTTCCGCCGGCCCGACGGCGACTTCGCCGTCAGCTTCAGTGCCGGAGTCGCGTCTGTCGACCAGGCTTGCCAGCCGCGGCAGCTGATCGAGGCGGCCGATCGCGCGCTCTATGACGCCAAGCGCCGCGGCCGCAACCGCGTCGAGGTCGCAACCCCATGCGCAGGAGCCGCCACATGACTCAGACCGGCAAGACGACCGGCAACGCCGCCACTGGCCAAACGATCCTGGTCGTCGAAGACGATCCACTGGTGGCCCGCGCGCTGGCCCTCCGGCTTGCCGCGGTGGGCTATGCGATCGCCGGACCGGTGGCCAGCGCCAGTGCCGCGGTGGCATTGGCCGCGTCCGAACGCCCCGACCTGGTGTTGATGGACATCATCCTGGCGGGCGACGTCGACGGCATCGAGGCCGCGCGAGAGATTCTCGAAGCGCAACGCGTGCCGCTGCTCTACCTGACCGCCTATTCGGATGAGGAGCGCTTCGCGCGCGCCAGGATCACCGCGCCGTACGCTTACCTGATCAAGCCGTACAACGACCGCGAGTTGCAGCTGGCGATCGAACTGGCGCTGCAGCGGCACCAGCGCGACCGCCTGTTGCAGCTCGAAGCCGAGCGCCAGGAGCGGCGCATCGACGAACTTGCGACAACGCTTTCGGCGCTGGTCGAGGGCTCGAGCGACTGCATTTTTGCCAAGGATGCCGATGGCCGCTACGTGCTCTGCAACCACGCCTTCGAGCAATTGCTCGGCCGCTCGCGCGAGGAGATTCTCGGCCGCCGCGACGCAGCGCTCTTTGCCGCCGAGGTGGCGGCGCGCT
>DPSD01000093.1 GCA_003538495.1 Accumulibacter sp. | reverse complement strand
GGGCGTAAGTCGGCGTCGGCAGCCCCAAGCGCCGCTGCAACCAGATCTGGCGTGGCGTCGAATCAAGCAGGTCGACGCCGCGGACGACGGCGTTGACCCCTTGTGCCGCGTCGTCGGCGACCACCGCCAGCTGGTACGCATACTGCCCGTCGGCGCGCAGCAGGATGATGTCGCCGACCGCGCGTTGGAGGTTCTGCTGCATGGGGCCTTGCACCCGATCGTCAAAGGCGACGACCTGGTCCGGCAGGCGCAAACGCCAAGCGCGCGCCGCTCGTCCGCCGACCAGACCAGCACGACAGGTTCCGGGGTAGACCAGCGCGCCATCGACCGAGCGCGGTGGCGAGTGCGAGGCGATCTCGCGCCGCGAGCAGGCGCAGGGGTAGACGTCGCCGTCGAGTTGCAGGCGTACCAATGCGGCGTGATAGAAGTCGAGGCGACGGCTCTGGACCAGGACTTCGCCATCCCAGGCAAAGCCAAAGCGTTCGAGCGTCCGCCGGATGTGGTCCGCTGCACCGCGCACCGTCCGTGGCTGGTCTACGTCTTCGATGCGCAGCAGCCACTGGCCGTTGTTGGCGCGGGCATCGAGATAACTGCCCAAGGCAGCGACCAGCGAACCGAAGTGCAAGGGGCCGCTCGGCGAAGGCGCAAAACGGCCGCGATAGGGTGAGCGGGTACCTTCGCCGGTTGCGCGTGCGGGACCGCTCTGCTGGCGTTCCTCAGAAGTCATCGTCACTTTCCTGGCTGGCACTCGTGTCGCCAGCCGATTTGTTCGCCGCGCGCCGGGTGGTCGTCCCGGGGCGCTGCTCGGCACGGATCTCCGGCCGCCTTTGTATTTCCACCGCCGCCGCGTAAAATCCGCCGGTCATTACAAGGACTCCAGCCATGAGCGGTCGTTTGTTCACCCCTGCCAACGAAGCTGCCATTCTCGCCGAGGCTCTCCCGTACATCAAACGTTTCCACGGCAAGACGATCGTCGTCAAGTATGGCGGCAACGCGATGACCGACGAGCATCTCAAGCAGTGCTTTGCGCGTGACGTCGTGTTGCTCAAACTGGTCGGGATGAACGTGGTGGTGGTGCACGGCGGTGGGCCGCAAATCGAAAGCCTGCTTGCCCGGGTCGGCAAGAAGGGTCACTTCGTCCAGGGAATGCGCGTCACCGATGCCGAGACGATGGAGATTGTCGAGATGGTGCTCGGCGGTCAGGTGAACAAGGACGTCGTCAACCTGATCAATCAGGCCGGTGGCAAGGCGGTTGGGCTGACCGGCAAGGATGGCAGCTTCATTCGCGCCAAGAAGCTGCTGCTGGCGAACGATGACCATACCGGCGACCTGATCGACGTTGGTCAGGTCGGGGACATCACCCAGATCGATCCATCGCTGATCGGGCACCTCGAGGCAGGTGGCTTCATCCCGGTCGTCGCGCCGATCGGTGTCGGCAAGGGCGGAGAAACCTTCAACATCAACGCCGATGTCGTCGCCGGCAAGATCGCCGAAATCCTCAAGGCCGAGAAGCTGGTGCTGCTCACCAACACCCCTGGCGTCCTTGATCAGAGCGGCAAGCTGATCACCGGCATGACACCGAAAGAGATTGTCGCGATGGTCACTGACGGCACGCTGTCCGGCGGCATGCTGCCCAAGATCAGCTCAGCGCTCGACGCGGCGCGCAATGGCGTCAGGAGCGTGCACATCATCGATGGCCGGGTCGAACACGCGCTGTTGCTCGAAATCCTGACCGATCACGGGGTCGGGACAATGATCAATTCGCACTGACCAGGAGATCCCGCTGAGCAGCCCGCCACCGGTCTGGCTGTTTGACCTCGACAACACGCTGCACAACGCCAGTCCGCACATCTTCCCGCACATCAACCGCTCGATGGTGGCGTACATCCGCGAGTCGCTGGGCGTTGACGAGGACGAAGCGACCCGCATCCGCCAGGACTACTGGCAGCGCTATGGCGCGACCCTGCTCGGCATGATGCGGCATCACGGCGCCGATCCGCGGCACTTTCTCTGGCATACCCATCAGTTCCCCGACCTCCGGCGGATGCTGGTCTTCGACCGTGGTCTGCGGGCGATGCTTGGCCGCCTGCCGGGGCGCAAGATCGTTTTCTCCAACGCGCCGGCGCGTTACAGCGAGGCGGTGCTCGAACTGACCGGAATCAGGAGCTGCTTCGACGCCGTGTACTCAGTCGAGCGCATCCGCTTTCAACCCAAACCAGCGGTTGCGGGCTTCCGTCGCTTGCTGCGCAGCGAAGGGCTTGACGCACGGCGCTGCATCATGGTCGACGACGTGCTGTCCAACCTTCGAACCGCCAAACGGCTCGGCATGAAGACCGTCTGGCCAAGTGCGGCGACGCGCCTGCCAGGGTGGGTGGACGTCAGACTGGTCTCGATTCTCGATCTGCCCCGTCATCTGCCCCGCTTGTGGCGGCGGGATTCGCTGGCTTGAGGACCGCGTAGCGAGAAGGGCCAGAGCACGGTCGCCATCGACGATTGTCCACAGGTCCCCTGGCTGGCCGCAAGCCTGGCCATCAGTCAACGCTGGTGCCGGTGCGAGTCAGTGGGTGCGGCGCATGGCGTGACGTTCCGCACACGATGGCCCGCGCTGTCGTGTACACTTCGCGCGCGGCAACTCTTGGTCGGTGCACATGCGAGACTCGGCTTCACTGGAACAGCAGCTGCTTGAACACCAGGCGATCCTCGCCCATTCGGGGATCGCGGTGGTGTGCACGCGCAATCGTCGTGTATACCGCTGCAACCCGCGCGCAGAGGAGCTTTTCGGTTGGCCGGCGGAAACGCTCGTTGGTCAGGATGACCTGGTGTTCTATGCGAACAGCGAGGCCTGCGATGCGCTGCGCCGGAAAGCCAGGGAGCTGTTGCGCGATGGCGAGACCCTCGACCTCGAAACCGAACTGGCGCGCCGTGACGGCAGCACGTTTATTGCCCACCTGGTTGCGCGTGCCATCGACCCCGACGTGCCGAGCGAAGGGTCGGTCTGGATTGTTCGCGATATCACGCATGAAGCCGCAGCACGCGAGGCGAACGCGCGCCTGTTGCGCGAGCAGCAGCTCATCTTTCAGAACGCCGAGACCGGCATCGTGATCCTGCGTGAGCGCGTCATCCAGCGCTGCAATCGTCGCTTTGCCGAGATCATGGGGTACACGCCGGACGAACTCGTCGGCCAGTCGACCCGACTCTACTACCCGAGCGACGAGGCGTGGCTGGAAACCGGCCGTCGGGCGTATGCGGCGATCGCTGCAACCGGCATCTACCGCGGACAGACGGCTTTCTATCGCCGCGATGGTACGCCGATCTGGAGCGACATCACCGGCAGCATGATCAACCCGGCGAAGCCCGAGGATGGCTACATCTGGCTCTACGAAGACATAACAGAGAAGCGCCGGGCGAGCCGGGCGATGGATGCCTTGCTGCGCGAGCAGACGTTGATCTTCGAACGAGCCCCGATCGGCATCGCCTTTGTTCGCGAACGCGTCATCCAGCGCTGCAATCCGAGTTTCGAGAGGATTTTCGGTTATCTGCCGGGGCAAATGCTCGGTCGCTCCACCCGCGTCTGCTTCGCCAGCGAAAGCGCATGGCTCGAAGCGGGTGAGCGGGTGTACTCGGCGATTGCCGCGTCCGGAAGGTTCATCGGCGAAATCGAGTACCGCAAGGCGGATGGAACGACCATCTGGTGCCAGGTCACCGGCAGCCTGCTCGATCCGGAAAACGCGGACGAAGGCCACGTCTGGCTGTTCGAGGACATCACGGCCCGCCGCGCCGCCGAGCAGGCTCTGCGCGAAAGCCATCTCGAACTCGAGCGACGGGTGGCTGAGCGTACTCTTGAACTCTCGAAGCAACTGCATTTCATGCAGCAGCTGGTTGAGGCGATTCCCGGGCCGGTGTTCTACAAGAACCGCGCGGGGCGCTATCTGGGCTGTAATCAGTCCTTCCTCGAAATGCTCGGCAAACCACGCGACGCCGTGGTCGGGGCGACGGTCTACGACGTTGCGCCGCGTGAACTCGCCGACCGCTATATGGCAGCCGACGAGGAGTTGTTTCAGCGTTCCGGCTCGCAGGTGTACGAGACGAGGGTGCTGCGCGCCGACGGCGAGTACCGCGATGTCGTCTTTCACAAGGCGATCTATGGCTCTCCCGGGGAGGGCGGCGGCGGCCTGGTGGGGATCATGCTCGATATCACCGAGCGAAAGCGGATGGAGGCGCGCTTGCAGCAGGCGGCGACGGTTTTCGACTGCAGCGCCGAAGGGATCACGATCACCTCCCCGACCGGCAATATCATTGCCGTCAACCGCGCTTTTACCGAGATCACGGGTTACGACGAAGACGAAGTCGTCGGCGGCAACCCGCGGATGCTGCAGTCCGGACTGCAGGATGCCGACTTCTATCGCAAGATGTGGCGGACGCTGGTCGCCAGCGGGCGCTGGAAGGGCGAAATCTGGAACCGGCGCAAGGATGGCCAGGCCTTCCTGGAGTCGCTGACGATCAGTGCCGTCACGGGCCATGATGGTCAGGTCACGCACTACGTCGGCGTCTTTTCGGACATCACCGAACTGCGCAGGGCTCACGATCAGCTCGATCACCAGGCACATCATGATTCGCTGACCGGCCTGCCCAACCGGCTGCTGCTCGGTGACCGATTGCGCAAGGCCCTGCAACGCGCCCGCCGCGACGGGAAGGGGCTGGCGGTCCTTTTCATCGATCTCGATCGATTCAAGAACATCAACGATACGCTCGGTCACCAGGTTGGTGACCGCGTGCTGTGCGAGGTCGCGCGACGCCTTGGTGGACTGATGCGTGAAGCGGACACCGTCGGGCGGCTCGGCGGCGACGAGTTTCTGATCGTGATCGAGGACTTCGTCGAGCCTTCGGCCGTCTCGCACATCGCGGACAAGATTCTCAACGCCCTGCAGGGTTCGCCGGTGACGGTAGAGCATGAGTTCTTCGTCGGCGCCAGTATCGGCATCAGCCTCTTTCCACAGGATGGAGACGATGGCGAAACGCTGATGAAGAACGCCGATGTGGCCATGTACCGGGCCAAGGATAGTGGCCGCAACGCCTACGAGTTCTTCACCAAGGATCTGACCCAGTCGTCGCTGGCCCGTCTGCAAATGGAGACCGACCTGCGCCGGGCGATCGATCGTGGCGAGTTGCGGGTGTTCCTGCAGCCGCAGTTCTCGCTGATCACCGGCAAAGTGGTCGGCGCCGAAGCGCTGGTGCGCTGGCAGCATTCGGAACATGGACTGGTGTTGCCGGGGGAATTCATCAAACTCGCCGAGGAATCGGGCTTGATCGTCCCAATTGGCGAATGGGTCCAGGACACCGCCTGCTGCCAGTGGGCGGCATGGGTCGACGCCGGCCTCAACCCAGGCGTGTTATCGATCAACGTTTCCGGCGCCGAGTTCGCGCGCGGCCGCATCCAGGAAACCGTCCGCAGGACGCTCGAATCCTCGCGGCTGGCAGCGCATTTTCTCGAACTGGAAATTACCGAAAGTGCAATCATGAGTCACGCCGAGAGCAGCGTTCAGGTTCTTGACAACCTGCGCGCAATGGGGCTCAACCTGGTGATCGACGACTTCGGCACTGGATACTCGTCGCTCGCGTACCTGAAACGCCTGCCGTTGAACAAGCTGAAACTTGACCAGAGCTTCGTTCGCGGCTTGCCGGTGGACATCGAAGATCAGGCGATCAGCCGGGCGGTCATCGCGCTCGCCCACAGCCTGCAGCTGACGGTGATCGCCGAAGGCGTCGAGACCGACGCGCAGCGCGACTTCCTGACTGGCGAAGCCTGCGACGAAATGCAGGGTTACCTGTGTGGCAGGCCAATGCCTTTCGACGACTACCAGCAGCGTTTCCTCGGGGGATGAGTACCGATGGCTGAAACGGTTTCGCGGCTGGCGTTTGTCGACGCCTTGAAGGCGGTGGCCGTGCAGTTGATCGTCTTGCACCATCTGGCCTTCTACGGGCCGATGTCCGACCAGGCCTACTCGCTGGCTCCCGACCTGTTTTCCTGGCTGAGCCAGGACGCGCGCAGCGCGGTGCAGGCATTTCTGGTCATTGGTGGATTTCTTGCCGCGCGAAGTCTTGCTCCGGCCGGCACGCTGCTATCGTCGCAGCCGCTGGGACTGCTGCGCAAACGTTACCTGAAACTGGTCACCCC
>DPSD01000001.1:3361-4114 GCA_003538495.1 Accumulibacter sp. | reverse complement strand
TATTATGCCGGGAACTGCTGGCTGCTAGACTTCGTCATGGAACGCAGTTGCGCCCTGCCGCAAGCGGTGTCGATGCAGGAGACCAGGGCCGGGCAGGGGGCTGGATTCGTACAGGAATCGACGATCGAGGAGGGCAATCGGGATGTGGTTTCTCGGAGCAGTGCTGGGAGCGGTGGTGGCCGCCAAAATCTATTCCGAACTGTGGATCCTTGGTGCCCTGTTTGGCGGAATCATTGGCTGGATTTTGGGCAGCCGGGCGCGGCAAAGGAATGAGGAACATTTCAAGAGCATCGAAGAGCGCTTGCGCCGGCTCGAAGAGACGCTGCAGCATCTTGAACAGCGTTCGCTCTCGCCGGTATCGCAGCCGGTATCGCAGCCGGATTCGGGCAGGGCACCGCTACCCGGGCGAAAGGATTGTGCGAAGCCTGCGGCGCTGGAGCACTCGCCCGAGACCGCCGACATCCATGCCACCGCGCTGGAGCCGGCGGTCGCTGCGGCAATCGTTGCGGAGCCGGCAGAGATACCGCCGCCTCCCCCGGCGCAGCGCGAAGAAGCAGCGTCACCCGCCTGGGAGTGGCTGCTGCGTGGCAACCTGATGGCGCGTGCCGGCATCGTCATCCTTTTCTTCGGCTTCGCCTTTCTGCTGAAATACAGCTACCAGCACATCCAGATGCCGATCGAACTGCGGCTGGCAGCGGTGGCGCTCGGGGCGGTACTGCTGCTGGTCATCGGCTGGCGGTTGCGGCTCCCCCC
>DPSD01000001.1:0-3115 GCA_003538495.1 Accumulibacter sp. | reverse complement strand
GCTGGCGGTTGCGGCTCGCTCGGGAAGCGTATGGTCTGGCTCTGCAAGGTGGCGGCGTCGGCCTGCTCTACCTGACCATCTTCAGCGCGCTGCGCTTGTACGGGTTGCTTCCCGCTGCTCCGGCCTTTGCCCTGCTGCTGGCGGTGGTCGCACTCTCGGCGCTGCTGGCGGTGCTGCAGGATTCTCTGGCGCTGGCGATGCTCGGGGCAGCGGGGGGGTTTCTGGCGCCGATTCTGACCTCGACCGGCGAGGGGAGTCATGTCGCCCTGTTCAGCTACTACGCCGTGCTCAACGCGGGCATTCTGGCGATCGCCTGGTTCAAGGCCTGGCGCCTGCTCAACCTGCTGGGTTTCGTGTTTACCTTCGGCATCGCGACGCTGTGGGGGAGTCTCCACTACCGGCCGGATCTGTATGCGTCCACCGAACCCTTCCTGCTGTTGTTCTTCCTGATCTACGTGGCGATCGCGGTGCTGTTTGCGCGACGCGCCGCCGGGCCGGTCGAGAGACACCTGGACACCACCCTGGTCTTCGGCGTGCCCCTGATCAGTTTCGGACTGCAGGTCGGCCTGGTGCGCGAATTCACCTACGGATCGGCCTGGAGTGCGCTCGTGCTGGGTGCTTTCTACCTGCTGCTGGCGAGCACCTTGTGGTCACGCCGCGGCGAGGGCCAACGCCTGCTGGTCGAGGCGTTTCTTGCCCTGGGCGTGGTTTTTGCGACGCTGGCCATTCCCTTGGCCTTCGATGGGCGCTGGACCTCTGCGGCATGGGCAATCGAGGGCGCGGCGATCGTCTGGGTCGGCGTGCGGCAGCAGCGGCTGCTGGCGCGGCTATTCGGCATGCTCTTGCAGTTGCTTGCCGGTTTCTTCTATGTTCAGGACAAGGGTGTACCGGCGGGCGATTGGCCGGTGCTCAACAGTGTCTACCTGGGCGCCCTGCTGCTGGCGCTGGCTGGCCTGTTCTGCGCATGGCTGTTGCAGCGGCATCGGCAGGAACTGCACCCGGCCGAGCGCCGGCTGCAAGACCTGCTATTTGTCTGGGGCATCCTGTGGTGGGCCGGCGGCGGTCTGCACGAGATCGATCGCCATCTGCGCAACTCTCTGCAGGGCAACGCGGCGCTGGTGTTTTTCACGGTCTCGAGCCTGCTTTTCAGCAGGCTCGAGCGCTGCCTGAGCTGGCCGCAGGCGCGCTACCCGGCACTCGCCTTGCTGCCGCTGATGGTCTTGCTGGCGCTGCGGATGACCTTCCATGCTGCGCATCCTGGCGCGCATTTCGGCTACCTCGTCTGGCCACTGGCTCTCGCCGCCCATCTCCTGCTGCTGCACCGTCACGCGGCTGCCGGCGACGCTTGCCTGAAGTGGCTGCACGCCGCCGGCCTGTGGCTGCTGGCGGCGATCGCTGCCTGGGAACTGGCCTGGGCAATCGACTGGTGGGTGGCGGGGCGAGCCGCCTGGCCGCTGATCGCCTGGGCGCTGGTCCCCGGATCGCTACTCGCCCTGCTGGCGCTGCGCGGCGAGCGCCTGCCCTGGCCGGTGGCGGCGCAGCTCGAAACCTATCTGGTCGCGGGCGGTGCACCGCTGGCGATATTCCTGGCCTCCTGGTTTGTTTTCGGCAATGTCGTCTCGGACGGAAATCCCTGGCCGCTGCCTTATCTGCCGCTGCTGAATCCTCTCGATCTGGCGCAGGCCGGCGCGCTGCTGGTGCTCTGTAGCTGGTTCGTCGAAGTCCGCCGACTTGGGCTACGGCCGCTCGTGACGGTGCCGCTGAACATCGCCTGGAGTGTGCTGGCGGCGGCGCTCTTCCTGTGGACGAATGCGGTGTTGCTGCGCACGCTGCACCACTGGGCCGGGGTGCCGCTGTACCTCCCGGCGATGCTGCGCTCGGATCTGGTGCAGGCCTCGCTGTCGCTGTTCTGGACGCTGCTCGCGCTGGCGACGATGGTGCTCGCCACCCGGCGTGTCTGGCGCCCCTTGTGGTTGGCTGGAGCGGGTTTGATGACCGTGGTGGTAGTCAAGCTGCTTCTCGTGGACCTGTCGAATGCGGGCACCATCGAGCGGATCGTTTCATTCCTCGGCGTCGGCGGGCTGATGCTGGTGATCGCTTATCTGGCGCCAGTACCGCCCAGACAGGAAAGGAGTCAGGCATCATGAGAATCGTTCTCGCGTGGCTGTTGTGCCTGCTCAACGGCGTGGCGATTGCCGAAACGCCGGAAGACTTCGCTTTCGGGATGCCGCTCGAAACCCGTGGTGCGGAGGCGCTTTTTCAGGTCGAACTGCCACAGGCGGTGTACGAGGGCGTGCTGCGTGCCGATCTTGGCGACCTGCGCGTGTTCAATGCCAGCGGTGAAGCAGTGCCGCACGCGTTCCTGCCGCAACCGGCGACTTCGCGAGAAAAGCAGCAGCCGTTGCGGCTGACCTTCTTCGCCCTGCGTGGCGACGCCGTTGTTGGTGTCGACGCGCTCGAAGTCCGGATCGATCGCAGTTCGGGCCGGGCCGTGCTCACCATGAACGGCCGGCCGCCGCTACGCACGGCCACGCTGCTCGGCTACCTGATCGATGCAACGGCAATCGAGCAGCCGCTGCAGGCGCTGGCGCTGGAATTGCCGCGCTCGGTGGACAATGTCGTGACGCGGGTGCGCGTCGATGCCAGCGATGACCTGGCGCGATGGAGCACGCTGGTGGCGGACGCGCCGGTGCTGCGTCTCGAGGCCGGTGGCCAGCGACTGGAGCAACTGCTGGTGGAGTTCCCGCCGCGCCAGGCGAAGTTCTTTCGCCTGTCCTGGCCGAGCGCTGCGCCCGCTCTGCAGCTCGCTGGTCTCGCTGGCGAGCCGGGCGAAACGGTGGTCGAGGCACCGCGGCAATGGAAACAGGTGGCCGGCAGCGCAGTCCAGGAGCACTCCGGGGAATACGTCTTCGACCTTGGCGGACGTTTTCCGGTAGACCGCCTGCGTTTGGTCCTGCCACAGGCCAACAGCGTCGCTTCGGTCGAAGTCCTGGCACGCACCCGCGCCAGCGATCCCTGGCGGCGAATCACGGCGAATACCGTTTATCGGCTGGGCGTGGCCGGTCAGGAGGTGGGGAATCCGGATCTCCCGATTGCGCCGGTGGGCGAGCGGTCC
>DPSD01000311.1 GCA_003538495.1 Accumulibacter sp. | reverse complement strand
GCAATCTTTGTCTTAAAGTGGGGGCAAGTAGGAAAAAGTGGGAAGCTTGGCGTTCTGTCGGCAAGAAAACTAGGGGCGATTCGAACAGATGTTTCAGGGTGCGGCGGCGTTAAGTCTCGACGTCAAGGGCAGGCTGGCGATCCCGGTACGTCATCGGGAGGCGCTGGCTGCGGCCGCCGACGGCCGCCTGGTGCTTACCGCGCACCCCCACGGTTGCCTGTTGCTCTATCCGGAGCCAGCGTGGGAACCCATTCGCGACAAGGTTCTGGCGGCTTCGAGTTTCAACAAGCAGGCGGCGGCGATCAAGCGCCTGCTGGTGGGTAACGCCCGCGAAGAGGAAATGGATGCTGCCGGTCGTTTGCTGATCGCGCCGGAACTGCGCCGCTTTGCGGTTCTCGACAAACAGGTCTGGCTGGTCGGTCAGGGAAGTCACTTCGAAATCTGGTCGGACAGTGGTTGGCAGCAACAGCAGGAAGCCGTGCTTGCCCTTGGTGAGCAGTTCTTGCCTCCGGGTCTGGAGGATCTGGCGCTGTGACCTTGCCGTCGCAGCATCAAACGGTGTTGCTGCGGGAAGCGGTTGATGCTCTGGAGATCAACCCCGCGGGGACTTACGTCGACGGCACTTTCGGCCGTGGGGGCCACAGTCGGGCGATTCTCGAACGGCTGGGGCCAAACGGCCGACTGCTGGCCATTGACCGTGACCCCGAGGCGGTCGCACTGGCCCGCGAAATGAACGATCAGCGGCTGTTCGTCGTGCATCAGTGCTTCGGCGAACTGGCGGAAGCCTTGCGACGGGCCCGGATCGAAATCGGCGAAGGGGTCGATGGCGTGCTGCTCGATATCGGCGTTTCGTCGCCGCAGCTCGACGACGGGCGGCGGGGGTTCAGTTTCCGCCAGGACGCACCGCTCGACATGCGGATGGATACGAGCCAGGGCGAGACGGTGGCGCAGTGGCTGCAGCGGGTGGACGTGCAGGAGATTACGGAGGTCATCAGGGACTATGGGGAAGAACGGTTTGCTTTCCAGATTGCAAAGAAGATTGTGGCTGCTCGCCGAGAGCGGCCGCTTGCAACCACGGGTGAGCTCGCCGCCCTTGTACGCGCGACCGTGCGGACCCGCGAGCCCGGGCAGGATGCGGCGACGCGTACCTTTCAAGCTTTACGGATTCATATCAATCAAGAGCTCGAACAGCTCTCGCTAGCGCTGCCGCAGGCAATCGCGCTTCTCAGGCAGGGAGGTCGACTGGTGGTGATAAGTTTCCATTCGCTCGAAGACCGGATCGTCAAGCGCTTCATGCGCGATCAGGCAGCGGCTGACCGTTTGCCGAGGGGGCTGCCCTTGCGTGCCGCGGAGTTGCCGTCGCCCGCCCTTCGCCTGGTCGGCAAGCTGACCAGGGCGAGCGTCGCTGAAGTGGCTGCCAATCCGCGGGCGCGCAGCGCGGTGATGCGGGTTGCCGAAAAACTCGCCAGAAGGGCAGCTTGAGATGGCTCGTCTGAACGTCTTCCTATTGTTGGCGGTGGTCATCTGCAGCCTCGGGGTGGTTACTTCGCAGCATAAGGCGCGACAGCTTTTTCAGGCTCTGGAAGTTCAGCAGGAACGCGCGCGCCAGCTTGAAGTCGAGTTCGGGCAGCTGCAACTGGAGCTTTCGACCTGGGGAACGGCGCCACGAATCGAAAAAATCGCCGTCGAGAAGCTCGGCATGCATACGCCCGAAATCGAGGCGTTGCCGCTCGCTGCCAAACCCGCGGGAGGTGCCTC
Organism: Accumulibacter sp.; assembly: GCA_003538495.1. The sequence continues at coordinate 2,973 of DPSD01000311.1, read as the reverse complement.
GCGATGATGCGCTTCAAAGGAAAGGTGTCCCACAAGTTTGCCGAAAGCCCCTTGCTGGAGCTGCGCATGCCGCCCTGGCGTTCGCGCCTGATGGCTTTGCTGATCCTCGGCTCCTTTGTCGTACTGATTGGCCGCGCCTTCTATCTGCAAATCGTGAACACCGATTTCCTGCAGGAGAAGGGGGAGTCGCGCTACCGCCGGGACATCGAAATAACGGCTTCGCGCGGGCGGATCGCCGACCGCCACGGCGACGTTCTGGCCATCTCGACGCCGATGAAGTCGATCTGGGCGGTGCCGCCGGCGGCCACGCTGACCGCCGAGCAAACCCGTCAGCTGGCGGAGCTGCTGGAAACGAACGTGCAGCAGCTGGCCCGCAAGCTGGATGGCGAAAGGCCCTTCGTTTTCCTGGGTCGACAGATCCCGCCTGCGGTCGCGGAGCGGGTGGCGGCGCTGAAGCTGCCTGGCATCGGCCAGGACAAGGAGTATCGCCGCTTCTATCCTACCGGCGAGATGACTGCGCACATGGTCGGTTTCACGGGCGTTGACGACAAGGGACTGGAAGGCGTCGAGCTGGCCTTCCACGGCCAGCTGCTGGGGCAACCCGGCAGTCGTAGCGTGATCAAGGACCGCCGTGGCCAGATCGTCGAGGACGTTGGTTCGATCAAACCGCCGCAGGATGGCCAGGACATCCGCCTGGCGCTCGATTCCAAGATTCAGTATCTGGCCTACAGCCACCTCAAGCAGGCGATTGCCGATAACAAGGCGCAGGCCGGTGGCGTCGTCGTACTCGACGCCCGGAGCGGCGAAATCCTGGCGCTGGCCAACTGGCCGACCTATAACCCGAACAACCGCGAGAGCCTGACCGGCAGTCAGCTACGCAATCGCGCGGTGACCGATACCTTCGAGCCCGGTTCGACGCTCAAGCCGTTCACCATCGCGCAGGCGATGGAGAGCGGCAAGGTTCGTTTCGACACGATCATCAACTGCGCCCCTGGACGCCTGTCCATTGGCAAGGCGACGATTTCCGACGCTCACCCGCACGGCGCCTTGACCGTCGCGCAGGTGATTCAGAAATCGTCGAACGTCGGCGCGGCGAAGATCGCCGCGATGCTGCCCTCGCAGAAGATGTGGGAAATGTTTGACGCCGTCGGTTTCGGCCAGGTACCCCGCCTGGGCTTTCCCGGTGAGGTCAGCGGCCGCCTTCGCCCCTGGAAGACCTGGAAGCCGATCGAGCAGGCCACCATGGCTTATGGACATGGCATCTCGGTGTCACTGATCCAGCTGGCGCGCGCTTATTCGGTTTTCGCGCGCGACGGCGATCTGGTGCCGCTGTCGCTGACCCGCGTCGATTCGCCGGCGCCGCGCGGCATGCAGGTGTTCAGCCCGCAGACCGCCCGCGAAGTTCGCGCGATGCTCGAGATGGCTGTCCAGCCGGGCGGAACGGCGCCCAAGGCCCAGATTCCCGGATATCGCGTGGCCGGCAAGACCGGTACCGCGCACAAACTATCGGGCGGACGCTACGCGAACAAGTATGTCTCCTCGTTCGTCGGCTTCGCACCGGCATCGGAACCGCGGTTGATCGTCGCGGTGATGATCGACGAAGCGGCTGCCGGACAATACTATGGTGGTCTGGTTGCCGCGCCGGTCTTTGCGGCGGTGATGAGCAGCGCCCTGAGAACCCTTGGCGTGGCTCCGGACGCGCCGCTGGAGGTGGCGCCAGGCCCCACCAAGAGCCCGATCTTGAAGGCCAGGTTTTGAGCACCTCGAACAGCAACTCGCGCGCCGACGCCATTGGCGCTACGCTGGCCGAACTGGCGGCTCTCGGCGTTGTGCCGAGCGGCGTCACCGACGACAGCCGGCAGGTAGCGCCCGGCGACCTCTTTCTGGCTTATCCCGGTGACCTCGCCGACGGTCGCTGCCACATCGTCGAGGCGATTGCCAGCGGCGCCGCAGCCGTCCTCTGGGAAGCGAACCCTGCCGGACGATCCGACACGTTTGCCTGGAGCAGCGACTGGCAGATCGTCAATTTACCGGTGGCGGGTTTGCGGCAGCTCTGCGGACCAATGGCCAGTGCCATCTACGGCCACCCGAGCGAGCGCCTGTCGCTGGTGGCGGTGACCGGCACCAACGGCAAGACCAGCGTCGCGCAGTGGCTCGCCGCCAGTCACCCGCGCCGTTGCCCGAGTATTGGCACCCTGGGTGCCGGGATGGCTGGCGAACTGGTGGAAACCGGGTTCACGACACCCGCGGCGACGACGTTGATGCGCTATCTGGCGCGATTTGCCGATGACCATGCGCAGGCGTGTGCACTCGAAGCGAGTTCGATCGGGATTGCCGAAGGACGTCTTGATGGAGCCCGCATCGATGTCGCGGTATTCACCAATCTGACCCGTGACCATCTCGATTACCACGGCAGTATGGAAGCCTACGCGCAGGCCAAGGCCAGGCTCTTCAGCTGGCCGCGGCTGCGCCTGGCGGTCTGCAATCTCGACGACCCTTTCGGGCGCGAACTGGCAGCGATGACCAGCGCCACCAAAGTGGTCGGCTATACCCAGCAAGACCGGTCTAGCGACCGGCAGGGGACGATTCGCGCCGAGGATGTCGAGGAAACCATCGATGGTCTACGCTTCCGCCTCTGCGCTCCGAACGGTCGCGCGCAGGTCGAGACCGGTTTGCTCGGTCGCTACAATGTCTCCAATCTGCTCGCCGTGGCAGCGGTATTGATCGACGCCGGGCTAGCGCCGCAGGCCGTCGCCGAGCGCTTCGCCAGCCTGCGTTCGCCGGCAGGTCGCCTGGAAAAACTCGGTGGTCACAATCAGCCGCTGGTCGTCGTCGATTACGCGCACACCCCGGACGCGCTGCAGAGTGCCCTGGGCGCCTTGCGCCCGGTCGCCGCGGCGCGGGGCGCTGGTCTGGTGGTCGTTTTCGGCTGTGGCGGCGATCGTGATCGCGGCAAGCGGCCGTTGATGGGAG
>DPSD01000348.1 GCA_003538495.1 Accumulibacter sp. | reverse complement strand
AGTACATCGGCGAGACCGAGAAGAACCTCGAACGTATCTTTACTGCCGCCCAGAACACCCATGCAATCCTCTTCTTCGATGAAGCCGATGCCTTGTTCGGCAAACGTTCCGAAGTCAGGGACGCGCACGACCGCTACGCCAACATCGAAGTGGGCTATTTGCTGCAGAAGATGGAAGAATACGAAGGAGTGGCCATCCTGGCGACCAATCTGCGCAGTCACATGGACGATGCCTTCGTCCGCCGAATGCATGCCATCGTCGAGTTCCCGTTCCCGGACGAGCTGCACCGGCGCCGCATTTGGGAAGTCATGTTTCCGCCCGAGGCGCCGCTGGCGGAGGATGTGGATTTGGCGGTGCTGGCTCGCGAGGTCAAGCTGGCCGGAGGGAACATCAGGAACATCGCGCTGACGGCGGCGTTTTACGCTGCCGACGCCGGAGAGACGATCGGGATGTCGCATCTGCTGCGGGCGGCACGGCGGGAGCATCAGAAAATCGGGCGAACGTGGAATGAAGTGAAGTGAAACGCGTCAATGATTTCAGCATCGGGGGGCTCGGCAGTGAGGACAAGGACTGTTCACGAGGGCAATGGCGAAATCTCGACGACGGCACAGGTCAGGCAGCACCCGCTGCAACCTGACCCGGTAGCACGGCCGCTGCAAGAGGCCGGTGCGTTGCAGAATCTCCAGCGCACGCACGGCAATCGCTTTGTGCAGCGGCTCCTGGCCCAGCGTACACAGGCCAATGCTGAGTCTGTGCCTGCTCCAGGCGTGGAACAAGCCATCCAGCGTTCCCTTGGCCGCGGACAGCCGCTGGAAAGCGGCGTGCGCACGCGCATGGAATCCGCTTTCGGCGCCGACTTCAGCGGCGTGCAGGTGCACACCAACGCAGAAGCTGACACGCTCAATCGAGCGCTGAGCGCACGTGCCTTTACCACCGGCAAGGACATCTTCTTTGGCCAGGGAGAGTACAACCCGCAGAGTTCGGCTGGACGGGAGACATTGGCTCATGAACTGACGCATGTGCTGCAGCAAGGCGGCAGCACGATTCAGGCTGAACTCTCTGTCAGTCAACCGGACGACCCCTGCGAACAGGAGGCGGACCGGGTCGCGCGCGCGGTCATGCAACAGGAGGAACAGTCCAGGCCAGATACGGCGAACCACGCGCCGATACCGGGTGAGCTGGTGCCGCCGCCCGTTGCTGGCAAGATACCACGCCTACAGCGTTTGACCGTGCCGCTGGCAGGCTGGGGTGAGGTGCCGCGATCCATGGACGACTCCAACATGGAGATCAACCTCAGCGTCTCGCTGTCGGTCGGTGGACAAAGAACGATGGAACGTACTTTTTCCAGCAGTCAACGAGAAAGTATTTCGATCCCTTTGAACACCAATGCCTCTCTGCAAATTGCAGGCTCGGTCACTGTTGAGCGCGACGACCCCATACTCAACAACACCAACTCCTGGGACGTCGATTACACATGGCGGGTTGCGGTGGATGAACGTGGCGCGATAAGACTTTATGCCCCAACGCACGGATTGACGGGTGGCGCCGGGGATGCGCCCTGGTCTCTCAGCGTCACGCCGGTTCAGGGGGAGACCAGCGTTGGACTGGCTCTGACGCTTGGCTCGACCGAGTCGACGAGCGTGGGCAATGAGATCCCGGTGGAATTTGGCGGCAGCTTTGAGCCGTTCGGTATTGGTGTAGACGCCAGCGCCGGATACTCCCGCTCATGGGGAACGTCTACCGGCTCGACCCTGACCGCCGGGCGCGGATTCGTCGTTGACATCGAAACGCCCGCACCACCGCCGGAGATTACCTTCGGACCGATCACCGTGATACGACACCACGCTTACTATTTCAACACCGGTCAGGCGACACCAGGGACGAATCCCTCGACACGAGAAGAAGAAAGCATACGTTTGACCACTTTTCTCATGAATCTTGATCCATATGGCGAAGGGGGAAGCGATCTCTCCGGTTTCGTTGACGGCTATGCAAGTCCTCTTGGCAACTTCGAGCGCAACCGGGAGTTGGCGCGCGCGCGCGCTCATTACATCCTGAGTAGAATCAGGGATCTATTGCCACGCGCCAACTTCTTGCCGCGTGTCTATGGCGAAGAAATTTGGCGCGAGGAAGGTGTTCCGGACGTTGATAATAGCGAAAGACACCGGGTGGTCATCCTGGAGATACGGCAGAGTTCACCAGCGGAATAGACGGGATATTCCTGAAGCATGATTCGCGACCTGAGTCTGACACTGCGCTCTCTGCTGGACGATCCAGCCCTGGCAAGCGCTTACCCGGAACTTGCGGCGGCGCAGGTCGTCTTTGACCGGCCGGCGGAGTCCTTCAACCCGGCGCAGACGACGGTCAACCTCTTCTTGTACGACATCCGCGAAAATCTCGAACTGCGCAGCAGCGAGCCGCTGCTCGAACGCCACAGCGGTCAGGCGATCATCCATCCGCCGCCATTGCGGGTCGCCTGTGCGTATCTGGTCACCGCCTGGCCGGTCGGCGGCACCGAGCTACCGTTGCAGGAGCATCGCCTGCTGAGCCAGACGCTGCAGGTGCTCGCCCGCTATCCGACGATTCCCGCCGCTTTCCTGCAAGGCCAACTGCTGGGACAGCAGCCGCCGTTGCCGATGCTTGCTGCGCAAGCCGACGGCCTGAAGGATCCTGC
>DPSD01000273.1:13551-14212 GCA_003538495.1 Accumulibacter sp. | reverse complement strand
GGTGAGGGTCAGGATGTCGGTGGGCTGGGGGTTCATGGGCCGATTGTCGCAAACGGCCTTCGCCGTGGCCGGCGCAGCGCTGAACTCAGAACGGCACCTTGTCGGTCGGGTATTTCCAGAAATCGCGCAGCAGGTAACTGACCGGCAGGTTCAAGGCAACGCCTTTGGGCGGAATCGGCTGCTCGAACCACTGGCGGTAGATGTTCAGAATCTCACCCCCCAGGATCAGGCGGCGCATTTCCTCGTCAACCACACGCTTGAAGGCCGGCTGCCCCTTGGGCAGCATGATGGCCAGGGGTTCGGTGGTGATGAACCGGCCCACCACCTTGAACGCACCGGGGTTGGGGCGTCCGGCGGCCAGCCCGTAGAGCAACACGTCATCCATCACAAAGGCGTCGGCTTCACCCTTCTCCACCATGTCCACGGCTTTGGCGTGGTCCTCGGCCTCCAGGATGTTGAGCCGCAGCAGACGAACCTGGTTGACGCGGCGCAGTTCGGTCAAGGGTGTGGTGTTGCGGGTGGACACCACGTTTTTGAGGTCGGGGTGATCGATGCGATCCACCGGGCTCTGCGACCGCACCAGAAGGCGTGCGCCGGTGATGAAGTGGGGGATGGTGAAGTCCACCTTTTCGCGTCGGCTGGCGTTGTTGGTGGTGGAGCC
>DPSD01000273.1:0-13173 GCA_003538495.1 Accumulibacter sp. | reverse complement strand
CCCAGGTGCACGCGCACCGCCTCGGCCAGACGCCGACAGATGTCCATCGCGTAGCCGATGGCCTGCCCTTGCTCGTCGCGGTATGAAAAAGGCACCGAAGACTCGCGGTGCGCCAGCACGATGCGCCCGCTGGCTCGGATCTGATCGAGCACCGCGTCGCGGGCCGGGGCCGGGGCCTGGGCCTGGGCTGGAAGGGCGCTCCACAAGGCCCAGCAGGGTGCCAGCACCCAGCCAGCACGGCGCAGGGAGAACAGGGTCAGCGACATGGGGATCACCTTCGTCAGGTTGATGAAAGCGCCGAAGTCTAGGCACTTCAACCCGCGCCTACCAATGCCGATGCGCTATGCCCCCATGTGGTGTTGGCATGCCCTGCCCCCCCGCCGAGGACATCCGGGGCGCCGTGGTTCAATCCACGGCTTCAGCCGTCAAGCCCGCGTCCGGACGCAGCGGCGAAACGCGGGCGGCCAGTTGCTGCCAGAACTGATCCACCGCACGCTTGTGCTTGTGCGAAGCCTGCGGGCCAACCTGGCGGTAAAGGCGAATGTCCAGCCGCGCTTCGAAGCCTGCGCCGGCGCTGACCAGGCGCCCGGCACGCAGTTCACGTCGCACCGCACTGGCTGGCAGGAAGGCGATGCCGTGCCCTTCGAGCGCCATGGCCTTGAGGCCCTCGGCCATGTCGGTTTCGTAGATGCGGTCAAGGTGGGTGCCCACCGGCGCCTGCTTGAGCAGTTGATCAACCACCCGCCCCAGGTACGCCCCGGGCGCGTAGGCCAGGTAGGGCAAGGGCGCAGCGGGAAGACCGGGCAGCGCGTACATCGGCTCCCCTTGCGCGTTGGGGCGAACGTACGGGGCCAGCATCTCCTGGCCCAGAGGCAGCATTTCGTAGCGCTGGGCATCGAGCTGAATCGGTTGCGCCGCATGCTGGTAAGCGATGAGCAGGTCGCTGCTTCCTTCGACCAGCCGCATCACGGCGTCGTGCACATTCAGGGCGATGAGCCGACTCTTGATCGGCCCCACGTCTTCATGCAGGCTGGACAGCCAAGCAGGAAAGAAGGTGAAGGCCAGCGTGTGAGGCACGGCGAACTCGATCCCGTCCTGCGCCGCCGTGTTGTGGGCGCGCAGCATGGCCCGCGTGGTCTGCAGGTTCTGCAGGATCTCCAGGGCCTGTTGGTAGAGCGTCTGTCCCGCCGGCGTCAGGCGCGTCGGGTAAGACGAGCGATCCACCAAGTCGGCACCTGCCCAGGCCTCCAGCGACTGAATCCGGCGCGAGAAAGCGGGCTGTGTGACGTGGCGCAGTTGGGCCGAGCGGCTGAAGCTGCGCGTCTCGGCCAGGCTGACGAAGTCTTCAAGCCATTTGGTTTCCATGCTCGCGTCCCCAGGGTCGCCATGCGTCGTTTGAAAGGATCAGGGGGCACGTCCCGCCGGAGCCTTGTGTTCGGGTTCGGACTCGGGTTCCGGCTTTCAGGTGTCGCGCGAGATTTTGATGCTGGGAAACTTGCTGGAAAAGTCCTTGGCCCGGGCCGCGATCTTGAGGGCCACCTCGCGCGCCACCGCCTTGTAAATCCCGGCGATTTCGCCCTCAGGGTCGGCCACCACGGTGGGACGGCCGTTGTCGGCCTGGACCCGGATCGACAGGTTCAAGGGCAAGGCGCCGAGGTAATCGGTGCCGTTCTCGGCGGCCAGTCGCTTGCCCCCATCGGCGCCGAAAATGTGCTCGGTGTGACCGCACTGGGGGCAGCAATAGACCGCCATGTTCTCGACCAGGCCCAGGATGGGCACCCCCACCTTGTCGAACATCTTGATGCCCTTGCGCGCGTCCAACAACGCGATGTCCTGGGGCGTGGTGACGATCACGGCCCCGGTGATGGGCACACGCTGCGACAGGGTGAGCTGGATGTCGCCGGTGCCGGGCGGCATGTCCACGATCAGGTAATCCAGATCTTTCCAGTTCGTCTGGCGCAGCAACTGCTCCAGGGCCTGGGTGGCCATGGGGCCGCGCCAGATCATGGCCTCGTCCTTGTCCACCAGAAAACCGATGGACATCACCTGCACGCCATGGTTTTCCAGGGGCTCCATGGTCTTGCCGTCTTCGCTTTCAGGCCGACCCTCGATGCCCATCATCATGGGCTGGCTTGGGCCGTAGATGTCGGCGTCCAGCAGGCCGACGCGCGCGCCTTCGGCGGCCAGCGCCAGCGCCAGGTTGACGGCGGTGGTGCTCTTGCCCACCCCCCCCTTGCCCGAGGCCACCGCGACGATGTTGCGCACCTGCGGCAACAGCGCCACACCGCGTTGCGCCGCGTGGGCAATGATGCGAGTGCTCAGGTTGACCGACACGTTGTCCACCCCGGGCACGGTGCGCGCGGCCGCCACCAAGGCCCGCCGCAGGGCCGGATGCTGGCTTTTGGCGGGATAGCCAAGTTCCACGTCGAAGGACACGTCGCCGTCCTGAACCTGCAGATTTTTCAACGCCCGGGTGCTGACGAAATCTTTGCCGGTGTGGGGGTCGGTGACGGCGGACAGGGCCGCCATGAGGGCTTGGGTATCAACGGACACGCGGTTCTCCGGGGGGCTCATCAAGAGGAAGGATGCCGATTGTGCCCGCAGCACGACCGCCCTACGCCTGGACATGCCCCCACCGCAGGCCGGGGCAAACCCTGCCCCAGCCTGCGGTCCGTCAGGGTAAAAGATCGGGCATTGTTTTCAAGATGCACTAGGGGTAGTGTTTTGAATCAACATAAACACCACATGTAGTGCTCAGGGCGTAGAATGCGCCCCCACCACAGGTTGCCGCCCCACCCGCGAACCTCGGCGCCGCCTCCTGTCTTCCCCTTCCCCGCACGCGGCTTCGCCGCCCGCGTGCCCTTTGACCAAGATCCTTTCATGCCACCCCTCGAACCCCGGCTCGCCTCCCACGGCCCCTTGCCCCTTCACACCCCAACCCCCGCCGCTCCCATCAGCGCCGCCGACTGCGCTCACTACCAGATCATTCGCCGGTGGCCAGCATGTCGAGAATCAACCCGTTCTTGAGAACCTTCAGCTCGCCTTCGGCGAGGAAGCAGAAGAAGTCGCCGTGGTCGCCATCACGAATGATCGCGGTGCCGGGTGAAGCCCGGCTCCATTGCGAAAAACGTACTACTTCCCAGATCTCGACGTCGGAAAAGTCCGCGAAGAAAGAGAACGAACGCAGGCTGTCGAACTTTTCGAGATCAGCCAACTGGTCGACTGCGACTCTGGGTTTGCGGTCGCGAAAAGCCTGCGCCAGATCGTGGGCAAATTCCTGCCAGGTGGCGTAACGCGTTTCGAGTCGCTTGCTCATCGCGCGCGCGACGATCGCGTCGAGCGCCTCCGGAATGTCTCTGCGCAAGGCCGAAGGCCGGCGCGGCTCGGCGTTGATGATCTGGTAAACCATGTCGTAACTGTTGCGCGCCTGGAAAGGCAGTTGACCGGTCAGCAGCTGATACATGACGACGCCAAGGGAATAGATATCGGTCTGCTGATCGAGTGTCTGTTCTTTCACCTGCTGCGGTGACATGTAAGCGGGTGATCCGATCCCCAGCACCAGGGTACGGTCCGGTGAGCCGATGATCGCGGCCCCGAAATCGGAGATCTTGATGTCGCCCTGGTCTGGATCGGTGCCAGTGAACAGGATGTTGGCCGGCTTGATGTCACGATGAATGATGCCCGCCCGGAAAGCGAAATCAAGCGCCCGTGAGCACTTGAAAACGATCTCGACAGTACGTTCGACCGACAGCAGTCGGTCGGCCGTGCAAACCCTCTCCAGCGTGCCGCCAGCAACGTATTCCATCACCAGATAGCAGAAATCGTCGTCGACCACCGCGTCGTAAATCTGCACGATATGCGGGTGCGACAGCTTGCCGACCAGTGCCGCCTCGTTGAGGAACAGGTGGGTGTATAACCTGCCCCGTTTGGGATCCTTCAGAATTCCGGGAAAGGCCACCTTGACGGCCACCGCGCGCTGGGTAAACGCGTCGCTGCCCAGATACACGATCGACGTTGCGCCACGGCCGATTTCACGGTCGAGGTGATACTTGCCGATCTTCTCCATCATCTTCCGGGTTCGGCGGCGCGCCTAACGGCGACGGGCGCGGGCAATTGCCGCCAGGACCTGTTCCGGCGCGGTGCCGCCAATATGCTTGCGCGCCGCCAGCGATCCGTCTACGGTCAGCACCGCAAAGACGTCGTCGGCAATCAGCGGCGAGAAGTGCCGCAATTCGGCGAGCGGGAGTTGCGCCAGGTCGGCACCGAGTTCCTCGGCGCGCCGCACTGCCAGTCCCACCGCCGCGTGGGCGTCGCGGAAGGGCAATCCCTTGCGGGTCAGGTAGTCGGCAAGATCGGTGGCGGTGGCAAATCCCTGATCCAATGCCTCGCGCATTCTTGCCGGATGGACGGTAATTCCGCCAACCATCGCGGCAAAAATGCGCAGCGTGTCGCTGACCGTGTCAATGGCGTCGAACAGTGGCTCCTTGTCTTCCTGGTTGTCCTTGTTGTAGGCCAGAGGCTGGCCCTTCATCAGCGTCAGCAGGGCGGTCAGGTGCCCGTAAACGCGGCCGGTCTTGCCGCGTGCCAGTTCGGGAACGTCGGGATTCTTCTTCTGGGGCATGATCGAGCTGCCGGTGCAGAAGCGATCGGCGATCCGGATGAAACCGAAACGCGGGTTCATCCACAGCACCAGTTCCTCCGACAGGCGCGACAGATGCATCATCAGCAGCGCGCTGGCGGCGCAGAATTCGATCGCAAAGTCGCGGTCGGAAACGGCGTCGAGCGAGTTTTCGCAGAGGCCGTCGAAGCCCAGCATTTCAGCGACGAAATGGCGATCGATCGGATAGCTCGTACCGGCCAGCGCGGCGGCACCCAGAGGCAGGCGGTTGGTGCGTCTTCGGCAGTCGGCGAAGCGCTCGGCATCCCGCTCCATCATCTCGAAATAGGCCAGGACGTGATGGCCGAAGGTCACCGGTTGCGCAACCTGGAGGTGGGTGAACCCCGGCAGCGGAGTGGCTGCCTCCTTCTCGGCCAGGTCGAGCAGCCTGGTCTGGAACTCGCGCAGCAGTGGCAGCAGCTCGTCGATCGCGTCGCGCAGATAGAGGCGGATGTCGGTCGCCACCTGATCATTGCGCGAGCGACCAGTATGCAGGCGCTTGCCGGCATCGCCCACCAGCGTGGTCAGGCGCTTTTCGATGTTCAGGTGGACATCTTCGAGGTCGAGCGACCAGACGAAACGGTCCTCCTCGATCTCGCGTACGATTTCCGCCATGCCGCGCTCGATGTCGGCCAGATCCGCGGCGCTGATAATCCCCTGCCTGGCGAGCATCGTGGCGTGTGCCACCGAGGCCCGAATGTCCTGGCGCCACATCCGCCGGTCGAAGTTGACCGAGGCGGTATAACGCTTGACGAGGTCCGACATCCCTTCGGAGAAGCGGCCGGCCCAAGTGTATTGGGAAGAATCCGATTGACTCATTAGCGACAGGTTCCTGGGCTAAAATCACTCGTAGAACCTTGGACAGGCGCCACTTCGAGTGATCGCAAGTATAAAGCAAAAGCCCACTGGCCAGCCCTTGCCAGACTTCCGGAATTCCGGAGTCATGCTGCGCACCTTGCTTGGGGTGAATCTGCTGGCGCTGCTGGCAGCGCTGGTGCAGAGCGAAGGAGTGAACGACAGCCTGCGGCATTACATCGACATGGCCGCCTGGGTACAGCCCTTGTTGCTCTTCAACGTCGCCCTGCTGGCGTTGCTCGGAGGTTTCCTGCAGCGCGCGCCAATCTGGATCGGGCGCAGCGCGGTGCTGGTGTTGGCCGCCGCTTCCGCCATCTTGTTGTCCGCTCTGTGGCGCCTTCTGGCGGTGGAGGAGGAAGGCGGGCAGCGCTTGATCCGGGCCGGTCTGCTCGCCGCCATGGCTGCCGCTTTCATGCTTTCCTATTTTGCCTTGCGTGCCAGAGCGCTCTCGCCAGCGCTGGTCGAAGCAAGGCTGCAGGCCTTGACCGCGCGCATCCGGCCACATTTCCTGTTCAACAGCCTGAATGCGGTCCTGTCGCTGATTCGTGCTGACCCGCGGCGTGCCGAGACCGCGCTCGAGGAACTCGCCGAGCTCTTTCGTGCCCTGATGCGCGATCATCGGGAGCTGGTACCGCTGGCCGACGAACTGGCGCTGTGCCGGCAGTATCTGGACCTCGAAAAGCTGCGCCTGGCGGAGCGTTTGCAGGTCGAATGGCAGTTGGCCGACAACTTGCCGCTCGAACTCAAAGTGCCGCCGTTGATGGTGCAGCCGCTGCTGGAGAATGCCGTCTATCACGGCATCGAACCGGCTGGCGACGGCGGGACCATCCGTATTCGCCTGGCGCGTCGTGGCGACGAACTGCACGTCGAACTGGCCAATCCCTGCGGCGGCGGCTCCGAGCATCCGCGTGGCAACCACATGGCGCTCGACAACATCCGCGAACGGCTGGCTCTCTACTACGATCTCGAAGCGCGACTGGAGACCGGTGAAGTGCGGCTTGCCGACGGCCGCCGCGAGTATCGGGTGCGCATCGTGTTGCCGTGTCACCGGCATTTCCCGCGAGCGCGATGAGTACCCAGGCGCCGGATTTGCCCTTGTCGGTGATGATTTGCGACGACGAGGCGCCGGCGCGGGCGCGCCTGCGCGACTTACTGGCCGACATCGCGCCGGAACTGCCCAACGACATTCTTGCCGAAGCCGACAATGGCGTGTCCGCCCTGGCGGCGGTCAAGAGTCGGCGGGTGGACGTGGCGCTGGTCGATATCCGGATGCCCAAGATGGACGGCGTCGAACTGGCTCGCCATCTGTCGCAGCTCGAACATCCGCCGGCGGTGATCTTTGTCACCGCTTACGACGCTTACGCCGTGCAGGCCTTCGAGCTCAACGCCGTCGATTATCTGGTGAAGCCGGTGCGGGCGCGACGTTTGCTGGCTGCTCTGCAAAAGGTCATGCTAAGCCGCCGACAGGCGCCAGCGCCGCCTGCGAGCGTGCAACTCGCCGCGCGCAGCCACCTTTCCTGCCATGAACGCGGGCGCCTGCTGTTGATCGCGGTGAGCGAAATCGTCTACTTCAGAGCTGACCTGAAATACGTCGCGGCACGCACCAGCGATCGCGAATACCTGCTCGAAGAGTCCTTGACGCATCTCGAACACGAGTTCGGCGAGCAGTTCATCCGCCTGCACCGCAGTGTGCTGGCTGCCAGGGAGGCGATCATCGGCTTCGAGAAGAGCGTTTGCCACGACGACGCCGAGACGCAATGGCAGGCCATTTTGCGCGACATCCCGGAACGTTTGCCGGTCAGCCGTCGGCAGTGGCCTTTGCTCAAGTCCTACGCTCGCCAGCTAAGTTCGTGACCGTGGCGGGTTACGGCGCTTGCCCGGCGAGCTTCGGAGCGGCGGTTCTTGACGCTCATCAAGGTCGCCAGCGAGCGCATCTCTATAATTCCGCCTTCACTCCGACGAGGTCTTCATGCGGCACGCGCGACATTTAAAGCTACTGTTCTGGATCCTGCTCGGAGCCGTCGTCGCGCCACCGCTGGCGGCCCTCGATGTCGATCGAGCAAGGGAGATCTACGGCCCCTGCGCTGCTTGCCACGGTCCATTCGGCGCCGGCGGCAAGAAAGGCGAATACCCGCGCATCGCTGGCCAGTCGGCAAAGTACATGGAGCAGCAGCTCAAAGCATTCCAGAGCCAGCTGCGAATCAACCTGCCGATGTATCCCTACACCAAGGAGCGAGAACTTCCCGATGAGGACATGAAGCTGGTCGCCGCCTACCTCGCACAGATCGAACTGCCGACCAGGCCGCCGGTCTTCAAGGACAGTGACGATGCGCTGACGCGCTTGCTGGCGATGGAGAAGATCATGATCGTCCCGCGTGCCGAGGGCGATATCGACAAGGGCCGGGCGGCGTACCAGCAGAAGTGCGCGGTCTGCCACGGCAAGACCGCGCAGGGGCGCGGCATGTTCCCGATGCTCGTTGGCCAGTACACCACCTACCTCAAGAAACAGATCGATGCCTATCTCAAGGCCGATCGCCCGCACGACGAGGACAGTGCCGGTACCGGGGCGCTGTATACCCTGAAGGGCGGCGACATCCAGGACGTCCTGGCTTATCTGACGACGCTTCAGGAGGTCGGGCGATGAGGTTCATCCGGATCAAGGCCGTTGTCATGGCTGCCAGGAGGCGCGTTCGGCGCTAGGCGGTAGCGAGCCGTTGCCCCGGTCTGACGGCGCTGAACCAGCTGGCCAAGCATGTTAGAATCAGCTTCCCTGATGATGATGTCTTGTTGGTCGATGTTGCCCTGGCGTGCCGGCTGGATGGCGCGGGCGAGCAGCGTCTTACCGGAATCCTGCCTTGAATTCTGCCAATCCAGATCAGCCCCGCATCGTCATCGCCTCGCGTGAGTCGCGCCTGGCGATGTGGCAGGCCGAGCACATCCGTGGCCGCCTGCTGGAACTATACCCACAGCTTGAGGTAGATATCCTCGGGATGACCACCAGGGGCGATCAGATCATGGACCGCCCACTGTCGGAAATCGGCGGCAAGGGCCTGTTCATCAAAGAGCTCGAGGTGGCGATGCAGAGCGGCCGCGCTGATCTCGCGGTGCATTCGATGAAGGATCTGCCGATGGAGTTGCCGGAGGGCTTCGTCCTGGCAGCCGTCTCCGAGCGCGCGAACCCGTGCGATGCTTTCGTCGCCAACCATTACGTCGCACTCGACGACTTGCCCGCCGGTGCGGTGATCGGTACCTCCAGTCTGCGTCGTGAGGCGACGCTGCGCGCCCGTTATCCGCAACTTGCGATCAAGGGGCTGCGGGGTAACCTCGATACGCGCCTCCGGAAGCTCGATGCGGGAGAGTACGACGCGATCATCCTCGCTGCCGCCGGGCTGGTCCGACTCGGCCTGGCGGACCGGATCAAGTCGGTGCTGGCCCCGGAGCAGTCCTTGCCCGCGCCGGGTCAAGGCGTCCTCGGTATCGAAGTCCCCTCCGGGCGTGCCGACCTGATCGCGCTGGTGGAGCCGCTCAACGACCTGGCGACAGCGCACTGCGTGCGAGCCGAGCGTGCTTTTTCGCGCGCCCTGGGGGGCAGCTGCCAGCTGCCGCTCGCGGCCTATGCGGTACTGGAAAGCGGCCAGTTGCGGCTGCGGGGTTTCGTCGCCACGGCGGACGGCAGGCGATCGGTAGCTGGTGAACTGCGTGGTGTGCCCGACGAAGCCGAGTCGGTCGGCTATCGTCTGGCGCAAACGCTGCGTGCAGATGGGGCCGACGTCATTCTCCGGGAGCTTGCTGCCGGCCAATGACCGCGTCCCTGCAAGGCAGAAAAATCGTCGTGACCAGGCCGCGCGCGCAAGCAGCGGGGCTGGCCAGCTGGATTGCCGAGCAGGGTGGTCAGCCGGTGATTTTTCCCTTGCTCGAGATCGCTCCGGCGGCCGACCCGGAACCGTTGCAGGTAGCAATCGCACGTCTCGACAGCTATTCGCTGGCGATCTTCATCAGCCCGAATGCGGTCGATTTCAGCCTCCCGTCCATCCTGGCGAGCGGCCCGTGGCCGGCGGGTCTGCGTGCGTTTGCCATTGGTCAGTCCAGCCTCGCCTCGCTGGCAAGCTACGGGATCGCCAACACGCTCGCTCCGGTTGCGCACTTCGATTCAGAGTCCTTGCTCGAACTTCCGGAGTTGCAGCGGCAGTTCGTCGGCGGCCAGCGGGTGGTGATCTTTCGCGGCAACGGTGGTCGCGAGCTGCTTGGCGACACGCTGCGGGAACGTGGCGCGCTAGTCGATTACGTGGCATGCTACCAACGCTCGGCACCCGCCGATGCGGCAGCGCTGGCGTCCTTGTTGCGTGGCGGCCAGATTGACGCCATGACCATATCATCGAGCGAGGGGTTGCGTAATCTGGTTGATCTGCTCGACGCTTCAGCCCGCGCATCTCTGCAGGAAACGCTGGTGTTCGTCCCTCACCAGCGGATCGCCGAGGTGGCCACGGAACTTGGTTTGCAGCGCGTGATTCGGACCGGCCCGGCGGATGCCGGGATCATCGCGGCTCTGAGCGTATATAATTGGCAGTCATGATGAACGAAGAAATCGACCCTCGGCCGTCCCTCCCCGAACCAGTTGCCGCGGCGCCGGCGGGCCACTCGGCGGCAACCAGCGATCCGGCGGCGGCAAGCCAACCGACGGCAGCCAGCCAGTCGGCCGCAGCGAGCCAGTCGTCGGCGAGCAAGGCCTCATCGGCCAGTACGGCCGCATCGGCGAGTCAGCCGTCGTCAGCGACCCAGCACGCTCCTGCGTGGCGCAATCCGTGGTTGGTGGTGGCGCTGCTGGCTCTCGGACTGGCGGCCTGGCAATGGGTGGAAACCCGACAGAAGCTTGCCGACACCCAGCAGGAGCTGGCGCGCCGTCTGGCCGACAACGATTCCGTCGGCGTTGAAGTGCGCGGGCTGGCGAAGCAGTCGCAGGAGCAGGTAGCCGGCGTGCTTGGCAGGCTGGGCGCGCTCGAGGCGAAAATCGCCGAATCACAGAGTCAGCAGGCGACGCTGGAGCGGCTGTACCAGGACTTGGCGAGCAACCGCGACGAGTGGGCGCTGGCCGAGGTCGAGCAAGGCGTGACCTTGGCGGCCCAGCAGTTGCAGCTGGCCGGCAACGTGCACGGCGCGGTGCTCGCCCTGCAGGCTGCCGACGCTCGTCTGGCGGCCAGTGATCGGCCACAGCTCATCAGCTTGCGCAAGACCCTGGCAGGCGATCTTGATCGCCTGCGCGCCTTGCCGCAGATCGATACCGCCGGCATGAGCCTGCGCCTGGAAGGGGTGATCAATGCCATCGACAAACTTCCGCTGGCGGCCGATGGGCGACCTCGTGCGGGTGAAGCCAGCCCGAAGGAGCAGGCCGATGTGCTAGCGAATTCGGCCGCGGAGTCTACTTCGCAGTCGCCGTCCGTGATCAGTGTGGAATTCTGGCAGCGCCTGGCCAGCGTCGCCTTGTGGCAGCGCCTGGCTGGCGAGTTTTGGGGCGAGCTGAAATCGCTGGTCAGGATCCAGCGTTTCGACCGCGACGAGCCGGCCTTGCTGGCGCCGGGACAGGTCTTCTTCTTGCGTGAGAATCTCAAGTTGCGCTTGCTGAATGCCCGCCTGGCGTTGCTGGCGCGTGATCAATGGACCTTCCGCAACGAGTTGCAGCACGCGCAGGCGTGGATTGATCGCTACTTCGACGCTGGCGCCGGTTCGCAGCAGGCGGCGCAGGAGTCGCTGAAACAGCTGGCGGAGACCGAGATCACCATCGAAATGCCGACGCTCAACGACAGCCTGTCGGCGATCAAGACCTTCAAGCTTGGCCAGGAGCGCAAATGAGAGGGCTGCTGTGGTTACTGGCCCTGTTCGCCCTGGCGGTCGGTATTTCGCTGGCAGCGCGCTTCAATGACGGTTACCTGCTGCTGGTGGTGCCGCCGTATCGCATTGAAGTGGCGCTAACCCTGGCGATCTTCCTGTTCTTTGCCGCCTTCGTGCTGCTTTACGCGCTGCTGCACGCAATCGGGCTGACACTGTCGCTGCCGAACCGGGTGAGCGCCTTTCGTGCTCGCCGTCGTCGCGAAAAAGCGGCCGCGTCATTTCACGAGGCTGTCCGTCTGCTTTTTGAAGGACGTTTCACGCAAGCCTTGAGCAAGGCCGCCGAGGCGTACACGACCGGGCAGTCGCCGGGTATGGCCGCGCTGATCGCCGCGCGTGCGGCACAGCGCTTGCGCGAACCCGAAAAGGAGAAGGAGTGGCTCGACCGGGGTAGCGTCGGCGACCGGAAGCTGGAGCCAGCGCGCCTGATGCTGCAAGCCGAAATCGCGATCGATCGCAGCCAATTTCAGGATGCTACGGCTGCCCTGCAGGACTTGCAGAATCTGACCGGTCGTCACATCGCGGCGCTACGCCTCGAATTGCGCGCGCAGCAGGGTTGTGGCAACTGGCAGGAGGTGCTGCGTCTGGCTCGCCTGCTCGAGAAGCGTGAGGCACTGTTGCCCGAGCCAGCGCAGGAAATAAAGACCAAAGCACATCAGGAAAGCATTCGTCAGCTGCAGTCCGACAAAGGCCAACTGCTGGACTACTTGCGCCAGGTGCCGGCCAGGGAACGCTCGCCGCGGCTCACGTACACCTCGGCGGAGGCTTTTCTCGAACATGGCGCCGACGACGAGGCACAACGTCTGATCGAAAAGCAACTCGACACGCAGTGGGATTCGGCATTGGTTCAGCTCTACGGCCAAGTCCGCGGCAGCGACCTGACATCATGCATCGCGCGTGCCGAAAAATGGCTGCCGCAGCATCCAGACGACCCGCGCCTGCTGCTCACGCTGGGCCGCCTGTGCGTGGCGCAACGTTTGTGGGGCAAAGCGCAAATCTACCTCGAAGCGTCGCTGTCACTGCACGATCAACGTGCCGTGCGGCTGGAACTGGCGCGCCTGTTCGAGCGGACCGAACGCTCGGACGAGGCGATGCCTCATTACCGGGCAGCCGCCGAGCAGGTCGCCTGAGACGCTTCAGGCCGGCGCTGGCAGCTTTCGGCGCGCGGCTGCTGCCGCCGCCCGATCCTCAGACCCAGTCGCGTGGCGGCAGCATCTCGTAGATCAATGCTTCAGCCGTACCGGCTTGCGGTCGCCAGTCGTAACGCCATTTGACGATTGGCGGCAGCGACATCAGGATCGATTCCGTTCGGCCGCCAGATTGCAGGCCGAACAGCGTGCCGCGATCCCAGACCAGATTGAATTCGACGTAGCGGCCTCGCCGGTAAGCCTGGAAGTCGCGCTCGCGTTCGCCGTAGGGCAGTGATTGCCGCTTGTCGATCAGCGGCAGATAGGCTTCGGCAAAAGCATCACCAACCGCTTGGGTCAGGGCAAAGCAGCGCGAGAAACCGCCTTCGCTCAGGTCGTCGAAGAACACGCCACCCACTCCACGTGCTTCCTGGCGGTGTTTGAGGAAGAAGTACTCATCGCACCATTTCTTGTAGCGCGGATAGAGGTCGCTACCAAAAGGCAGCAGTGCTTGCTGGCAGGTGGCGTGGAAATGCCGAATGTCCTCGGTGAAGGGGTAGTAGGGGGTCAAATCCATGCCGCCGCCAAACCACCAGGACGGGTCGGCATCGGCCCGGGGTGCGATCAGGGCGCGCACGTTCATGGGCGTGG
>DPSD01000476.1:4014-4211 GCA_003538495.1 Accumulibacter sp. | reverse complement strand
AAGTCGTACTTGGACAGCAGCTCGCGCACTTCCATGTCGACCAGTTCGAGCAGCTCGGCGTCGTCGACCATGTCGCACTTGTTCAGATAGACGATGATGAACGGGACGCCGACCTGGCGCGCCAGCAGGATGTGCTCGCGGGTCTGCGGCATCGGGCCATCAGCGGCCGAAACGACCAGGATCGCGCCGTCCATCTG
>DPSD01000476.1:0-3715 GCA_003538495.1 Accumulibacter sp. | reverse complement strand
CCGGTGATCATGTTCTTCACGTAGTCGGCGTGGCCCGGACAGTCAACGTGCGCGTAGTGCCGGTTGGCCGTCTCGTACTCAACGTGCGCGGTATTGATCGTGATCCCGCGCGCCTTCTCTTCCGGCGCCGCGTCAATCTGGTCGTAGGCCTTCGCCGTGCCGCCGAACTTCCTGGCCAGAATGGTCGTGATCGCCGCCGTCAGCGTGGTCTTGCCGTGGTCAACGTGCCCAATCGTGCCGACATTGACGTGCGGCTTCTTGCGTTCGAATTTTCCCTTTGCCATTTCCCGTATCCTTCAATAACAGAGTCAGTTACAGAATCACTTCTTGTTGATGATCGCCTCGGCGACGTTCTTCGGTGCTTCGGCGTAGTGCTTGAATTCCATCGAGTAGGTCGCCCGGCCCTGCGACAGCGAGCGCAAGGTGGTCGAATAACCGAACATCTCGGCCAGCGGCACCTCGGCGCGGACCGCCTTGATGTTGCCGGGCAGATCTTCCATTCCCTGCACCATGCCGCGACGGCTCGACAGGTCGCCCATCACGTTGCCCATATAGTCTTCCGGCGTCTCGACTTCGACCGCCATCATCGGCTCCAGCAGCGTCGGCGAGGCGCGGCGCATGCCCTCTTTGAAGGCGATGGCGGCAGCCATGCGGAAAGCGTTCTCGTTGGAGTCAACGTCGTGGTAGGAGCCTTCAAACAGCGTGAACTTGATGTCGACCACCGGGAAGCCGGCCAGAACGCCACTGCCAACCGCGTCCTGCAGGCCCTTGTCGACTGCCGGGATATACTCGCGGGGCACCGTCCCACCCTTGATGGCGTCGACGAACTCGTAACCCTTGCCGGTCTCGTTGGGCTCGATCTTCAGCCAGACGTGGCCGTACTGACCGCGGCCGCCCGACTGCTTGACGAATTTCCCTTCCTGCTCGACCGACTTCTTGATGCACTCGCGGTAGGCCACTTGCGGCGCGCCGACGTTGGCTTCGACGCCGAACTCGCGCTTCAGGCGGTCGACAATGATCTCCAGGTGCAACTCGCCCATTCCCGAGATGATCGTCTGCCCCGACTCCTCGTCGGTGCGCACGCGAAACGACGGATCCTCTTGCGCCAGGCGGCCAAGAGCGATGCCCATTTTTTCCTGGTCGGGCTTGGTTTTCGGCTCGACGGCAACGTGAATCACCGGTTCCGGGAAGACCATCCGTACCAGGGTAATGATCGCCAACGGATCGCAAAGCGTCTCGCCGGTGGTTACTTCCTTGAGGCCAACGCAAGCCGCGATGTCGCCCGCATAGACTTCCTTGATCTCCTCGCGATTGTTGGCGTGCATCTGCAACACGCGCCCGATGCGCTCCCGGCGACCCTTGATCGGGTTGTAGATGGTGTCACCGGACTTAAGGACGCCCGAGTACACGCGGATGAAGGTCAACTGGCCGACGTATGGGTCGGTCATCAGCTTGAAGGCAAGCGCGGAAAACTTGGCGGTATCCGATGGCGCACGGGAATCAGGCTCGCCATTATCTTTCTCACCAACAACAGGTGGAATATCCACCGGCGACGGCAGCAAGTCGATCACCGCGTCGAGCATGCGCTGCACGCCCTTGTTCTTGAAAGCGGTTCCGCACAGCGCTGGCTGAATCTCGCAAGCCAGCGTCCGCGCGCGCAAACCCTTGATCACGTCCGCCTCGTCCAGGTCGCCCTGCTCGAGGTACTTGTCCATCAACTCTTCCGACGACTCGGCAGCGGCCTCGACCATCTTGCCGCGCCACTCGTCGGCCTCGGCCTGCAACTCGGCGGGAATTTCGCGATAGTCGAACTTCATCCCCAGCGAGGCCTCATCCCAGACGATGGCCTTCATCTTGATCAGATCGACGACACCCTCGAAGTAATCCTCCTTGCCGATCGGAATGACGATCGGCACAGGATTGGCTTTGAGGCGTGTCTTCATCTGTTCGACAACCTTCAGGAAGTCGGCACCCTGCCGATCCATCTTGTTGACGAAGGCCAGACGCGGCACCTTGTACTTGGTAGCCTGGCGCCACACCGTCTCGGACTGCGGTTGCACACCACCAACCGCGCAATAAATCATGCACGCGCCATCGAGAACACGCATCGAGCGCTCCACTTCAATCGTGAAGTCGACGTGACCCGGAGTATCGATGATATTGATCCGGTGCTCCGGGCGGTCAAGCTGCATGCCCTTCCAGAAGCAGGTTGTGGCCGCTGAGGTAATGGTGATGCCGCGCTCCTGCTCCTGCGCCATCCAGTCCATGGTCGCAGCACCATCGTGCACTTCGCCGATCTTGTGGTTGACGCCCGTGTAGAACAGGATACGCTCGGTCGCCGTCGTTTTGCCGGCGTCAATGTGAGCGCTAATACCGATATTCCGGTAACGCTCGATGGGAGTTTTACGTGCCACAGTAATGAACCTTCACGAATAAAGAGCGGTCGTCGACATGCGACGCATGGGTATGACCTGGAAGCGGAAGTACCTAGAAGCGGAAGTGGGCAAACGCCTTGTTGGCTTCGGCCATGCGATGGACTTCGTCACGCTTCTTGACCGCTCCGCCGCGGCTTTCCGATGCTTCGAGCATCTCGGCAGCCAGGCGCTGACCCATCGACTTCTCCGAGCGCTTGCGCGCAGCCTCCCGCAACCAGCGCATGGCCAGCGCCATCCGACGGCTCGGGCGAACCTCGACCGGAACTTGATAGTTGGCGCCACCGACACGGCGGCTCTTGACTTCGACCAGCGGCCTGATGTTGCCCAGAGCAGAACCGAACACCTCCAGCGGATCCTTGCTGGTCTTGGTGACGATCTGGTCAAAGGCACCATAGACGATACGTTCGGCGACGGACTTCTTGCCGCTCTTCATGATCGTATTCACAAACTTCGAGACATCGACGCTACCGAATTTTGGGTCCGGCAGGATATCGCGCTTTGGTACTTCACGACGACGGGGCATAGCAACCTCTCATAGTCACAATTCAGTCGAAGATCTGGGCAAAACGCCCACCTCTCCCGGCCGCCCAGCTGGAGCGGCCCTTACTCGGACGAAAATCAAGCAGCCTTCTGGCGCTTGGTTCCGTACTTGGAACGACTCTGCTTGCGCTTCTTGACACCCTGGGTATCCAGCGAACCGCGCACGGTGTGATAGCGCACACCCGGCAAGTCCTTGACACGACCGCCGCGGATCAGCACCACCGAGTGCTCCTGCAGATTGTGTCCTTCACCGCCGATGTACGAGATGACCTCGAAGCCATTCGTCAGGCGGACCTTGCAGACCTTGCGCAGCGCGGAGTTCGGCTTCTTCGGCGTGGTCGTGTACACGCGGGTGCAGACTCCCCGTTTCTGAGGGCAATTCCCCAGCGCCGGGACCTTGCTCTTGGTGCGAACGGCCTCTCTTGGCTTGCGCACCAGCTGGTTAATGGTTGGCATGTTTCCACCTTATGTTCAGTGCAGCGCTCGTCTCGAGATCCACGCGGCGTCTGCAAAAAACCAAGGCGGACCACAAAGGCCGCCTCGGCGATTTCAGTGACAAGCCGACGCAGCAGTACGGCGTCGGCGACAAAGACCGGCGATTCTAGGGTCTATCACGCGCCAAGTCAAGCAACCGGCGCGTCCTGAGCACTCTCTTCGCTACTTGGCAGGTCATTGCCGGTCAGCCCGCTTGCCGCAGCGAGATCCTCACCGGCGGCGTTCTTCTTGCGCGTGTTGTGGTA
>DPSD01000474.1 GCA_003538495.1 Accumulibacter sp. | reverse complement strand
CGATACGCAGCAAGGGGTGACCGTCGTCGGTACCAAAATCGCTGCGGTAGAAGTGCGCCGGCATTTGCCATCGCCCGGAGCCTGCTTGCTCTTGGGAATACTGGATTTGCGCTTCGGCATTTCCCTGCACATCATGATTACCCAACACCGCGTAGAAGGGAATCGCGGCCAAGTTCCTGCCTGATTAAACATTTTCAAACTTCCAGTTCCACTGCTTGTCCCGAGCAGACTCAACACCATTGCCATAGAAGCTGTCGCCCAGCAAGACCACGAAGTCAAGGTCGCGGGTACGCTCCGCGACCTGGTCCATGCTGCGGGCGACGGTCCACTGACGAAACTGACCTGAGCCCTGATCACCTAGCGCAAAGAATGAGACCTTGTGAGCATCTGCAGCTGGAACAGCGAGTTGGACACGCTGCGGGGAAGAAGCCAGGTGATAGGCAAGAGTCACGATGGTACCGATCAAGACAACGGCGACGGCCATTGCCAGGCGGATATGGACTTTGTCAGTCATGCGCATTGGGGTTTCCTGGTTCAGGATCAGGGTGGATATTCGGAGACACCTGACCAATGGCTGTTCCGCTGCCGCTGAACGCGGCACACCTTGATAACCGGCCTTGTCGTGCCGCCGGGCAGCGGCCGCGCCCTGCGACATGCGAGCGTCGATCCATCGAGATCGTCTCGAGCCTGCGCGGCTATTCCCGACGTCCTCAGCCTAGGCCTCAATAGTTAAGCGAAACTTAGGGCGCGTCGGACCAGACAGGCAGATGGTGACCGCAGGCGGTGAGATGTGACGCGACAGCTGCGCGACGACTCTTGCGGTCAATCAAAACGCTCCCTCGGGCACCGGTCTCGTTCATGACGGCGCGAGACTGTCATGCGAAGCGGGCTTCTCGGCCGGGAGGAACTTTCCGCTGCTCTGGCCCGCGGGCCACCAGCGGGCCGGCGGGTTGTACACGCCGGTTTGGCAGGTGCTCCGAGGCCGGCGCAATTGCCGGTGACGCGGATGACTTACCCCGTACAGAGCCGGGCGGCCTCCGTGACCCTCCGCCGGGCAAAGCGAAGTGCCGGCTTCAAGCGACAGCGCGGCGAAGACACGCCGTGATCCGGGGACGATCATTCGGCGACGCCGTCAGCGACGGTGCTTGCCTGCCGCACACCCCCACAGCCTTCGGGCGAAGGCGTATAAGATCCCCAGGGCGTCGGCCTCAAGACCCGACCACGGCGACCGAGCTGTTCATTCACGCGGACGCCGGGACAATCGTTGCCAGCGCGAACCACCGCGTACCAGCCGCCGAGATCGTCGATGAACGCACCAACAGCTACAGCTACAGCTCCGTCAACTCATCCCGAGCCGCCAACTGCTCGTCGCCTCCGGCTGGACACCATGGCGGTGACGCTGGTCGGCGTATTCCTGTTCACCTTCGGCCAGTGGGGTCAGGAATTCGTCGGCTTTGAAACGCGCTTCGCGGTTTTTGCCAAGCAGATGCTGCAATACGGCGTATCGGTCTTTCCCAAGACCTACGGCGCGCCCTATCCGGATTACCCGGCTACTTCGACCCTGCTGATCTGGCTGGGCTCGCTGCCTCTTGGCGAGGTCAACAAGTTTACGGCGACCCTTCCCACCGCCATCGCCAGCGCCCTCAACCTGGCGCTAACGTATCGCCTGCTGAGCGGCGTATCGCGGCACTGGGCCTTCGTCGCCGTCTGTTTCCAGGTGCTGACCGCGACCTTTCTGGTCGAAGCGCGCGCCATATCGCTCGACCAGATGCTGACCACGATCACGCTCGCGTGCTTCGTTCTGGTTTATCGCGAGACGGCTCAAACGGCCTCGTTCGGGCGCTCGCTGGCCTGCGTTCTGGCGCTGCTGGCGCTTGGATTTTCGATTCGCGGCCCGATGGGGATCGTCATTCCCGCTGGCGTGATGTGCAGTTACTACGCTCTGACCGGTCAATGGCGCGCGGTATTCAAGGTGGGCCTGCCGGCCTTGGCGTTGTTGATCGCGTGCTGGTTTGCACTGTTGTTCCTCGCCCGGATCGAAGGCGGCGAAGGCTTTGTCAGCGACGTCGTCCGGATGCAGGTCACCGGCCGCCTGAGTGGCAACGACGACGCCTTGCCGCGCTACTACTATCTGGTCAGCGGCCTGGCCAACTTTGCCCTCAGCTTTCCGGCCGCCTTGCTGGTGATGGCGTCGGTGCTGACCACTTCCCTCCCCTACCTGCAGTTTCCCTTCCTGCGCAAGGCGAGCAGCGCGTCGTGGGAGCCGACCTTGCGTCTGGCCGCACTGATGGCTGGATGGCTACTGCTGATCCTCGTCGGCTTGTCGATCCCGGAAACCAAGAAGGCGCGCTACCTGTTGCCGGCCGTACCGGCGATGGCCGCCCTGGCCGCTTACGCTTTCATCGATCGCCGCAACAGCTTGCTGGCGGTCGTCTACCAGGTGCTGCAAAAACTGCTGTTGCTGCTCCCGACGCTGTTGATCGCGCTGCTCCTTTTCGCCCAGCACTACGCCGCCAGACATGCGCCGAGCGTGGACGTCGACGCCACCCTGTTGGCGGGCTTGCTGGCCACCTGTCAGGTGCTGACGCTGATCGCCCTGCGCCGGGCGAATACTTCCGCGCAACGCGACAAGCTTGTTGTCGCAGTTGCCGCACTTGCGTTCTGGCTCACCAACCTCCACTTGCGCGAACCGGCCGAGCTTCAGCTTCATTCGGCACGGCCCTTTGTCCAGGCGGTCGAGGAACTGCGCCGAGCGAAACCCGCGCCACTGGTGCTGTACGGAATCAACAAGGACAGCCTCGCGATTGTCTACCATGTCAATGTTGACGGCGAGTTCAAACCGCTGTTTATCAATCAGCCGCAACAACTGGCGGATCTGAGCTATCCGGTCTACCTGCTGATCAGCGACAAGACCGCCAGGTCGCTGGCCGGTGGGAACAGTACCGACGAGCGACTTGACTGGCCGGAACCGGCCTGCCAGGGCCTGTTCCGCGACGGCGATTACACCGTCTACTACCTCGAGCGCGCGCCGCGCTAGCACCGTCGATTGCCGATCCGGCGACTGTCGCAGGCAGCCCCCCGCAAAGCACCCGCCGCCGCCTGCTCGCAGACCTACTCCCGCTGGCGCCAGATTCCTCCGATCGGCCGGGCCCCGGCGTCGCCGGCCGCCATCGGCGCGACGTCGAATATCGCCTCGATCGTCCGCAGCAGATCGTAGTGGTCGTAGCGTGTCTTGACCTCGCCGGGAAGGACGTCTTCTCCCCACAGCACCGTGAACACCCGGTTGTCATTGCCCGCCAGCCCTGCAAACCAGTTGCCCTTGCCGGCCTCGTCAAACGTGACGATGAGCAGAACGTCGCGCCTGAACGTGGGATCCCTGATCAGGTCGGCAAAATTCGTTTCAAGCCACGCGTCCGCATCGCGCAAAGGCTTGTCGTGCGCATCGTGGTCAAGATTCGGGACGACGAGCGAGAAACTCGGCAGGCGATGCGCGTGAGCGTCGACCAGAAACTGGTCAAAGCCCGTGATGTGCTGCCGGCAGAAATCCGGGTTGTCCTGCACATCGGCAAAGCTGAGGAAAGGTACGTGCTTGCGAACGTACCGCCCGATCGCCCCGCGCAGATCGCAGGTACCTGCCGGATAGCCTTCGGCGTAGGCCATCCATGACTTCAGCTTCTGCCCGAGATGGGCGCGATCAAGCCTGGCCGGAGAATTGTCGCTCACTCCATCGGTACTGCCGGATACCAGGGCGACGTAGTTCGGCTGAGAATGCCCGGCGAGCGCGTGGTAGTTGGCCAGATAGGCGCCAGACGTGGCCAGGAAGCCGAGAAATTTCTCGCGGTACGCCGCATCGGAGTCGGAATTCTCGAGAATCACGAGAACGACTTTCGTCGCGAAGGGCTGGCGAAACTGGCCGGGTTCGTCACTTGCCGGGGGTGATCTGGTAAATCCCCAAACGACCAGCATGGCCAGCAGCAAGGCGCTCAGCAGCAATTTGCGGAACATGGTGGCGGTCTCCCTTCTAGAGAACCGACGCTGGAAAAAGAAGCTCAGCCCCACTCCCCTTGCGACGGTGAGCCTGACGAATCCCGGGCACGACAGAACACCAGTGTACGGAATTAACGCAGGCGCTGGCTCCCCGGTAACAAGCAGCAACAAGTATCGGGCCACGAACGAAAGCACGACCGCACGATCGTCCCGCGTTGTCGCCACCTGCCGAGATTTCGACCGCTTGATCGCCCACCTCGCCAGGGATGATCGCCCCTGATGCTCGTTCACCAGCGCCTTCATTGCGTCCCGGCGGCTTCGAGGCGCCGGAAGGTACATCGCGCGGCACTGGTAGCGAGCCCACACGCGCACGGCGAGGGAGCGCGAACCCGCGACTACACGGTCGCTCACGCGCGCCAACCGCCCGGAAAATCGAGCGCATCGGGACGTCTTGGCGGGGATGGCGCTCGGTCGAGGGAAGTCGCTGGCCCCCCAAGCAGCGCGCTGCGGCCACCGGAGCGCAGGCCCGCAGGGCCCGCTTGCTTGACGATAAGCGACGAGCTGATGCTGGCCTAGGCGAACGACCAGAGGATCGCCAGCCGCGCCGCCACAAGGTGTCGGAATTCTTTACAGATGGCACTCGTGGTTCGCTCACAAAGCCCAATAACTCCATACGCATCAGACCATTGCGACACATGGCATGATAATTGCTTTGGACCTTCACACCCCAACACCACCCAGGAGAATTCACATGAAACTACGGAAAATTGCTGCTGCGGCACTCCTCGCCGCGGGTGCGCTGACCGCCGCGCCAGCCTCGGCCTTCGTGCTTGGACCAACGAGCCCCGGCAAGTGGGGTCCGCCAGCATTCGGTACCGGTGCCACGATCAGCTACAGCTTCATGGCTACCGGGACGAGTTGCGGGCAGGAATTCGCTGGCTGCACGATCACCGCTCTGGCCGACTTCATGCCTGCGGGCTACCTCGGAGCGGTCACTTCGGCGCTGGCCGCGTGGTCGTCGGTCGCCAACCTCACCTTCAACCTCGTTGCCGATGACGGCTTGCCGTTCAACGTCGGGACTTCGGGCGAATTGCGCTTCGGTGGCCACCCCTTCGACGGCCCGTTCAATACCCTGGCGCACGGTTTCTTCCCGCCGGTCAACGGAGCGACCGCAGCCGGCGACATGCATTACGACACCGACGATCAGTGGAAAGTCGGTTTCGGCGGCAACCCGAACGCCTTCGACATCTTCCAGGTTACCGCGCACGAAATCGGTCACGCTCTCGGCCTGGGCCACACCGCCGTCGCGAATTCGCTGATGAATCCGTTCTATACCGAGGCGTTCTCCGGTCCGCAGGCCGACGACATCGCCGGCATGCAGTTCATCTACGGTCCGCCCCAGACTCAGGGCGTTCCCGAGCCGGCAACGGCAGCACTGCTGGGCCTGGCCTGCGCGGCTCTGGGTGCGTTCGGCCGCCGGCGCCGCGCCGCGGCGCTGCCGGTCGCCTGAGCCTTTCTCCTCCTCCGGCGGCGCTGGCGCGGCCGGGGGAGGTCTGGCATGGCAAATCGCCGTGATCTCGCATCGATCGTTGGCATGGGCCCGCCCGATCATCTGCTGCTTGCTGCTCGTCGTCTGCCTTGACGTAGTCGCGATGTGGGCGCGCATGTCGGAATCCGAGTTGCTTGAACGCTCGGACTTGGTCGTGAGCGGCACCTTGATCGGCCAGAGTCAGGTGCGCGCTGCCGGCGAAGACATGGTTCTGGCGGTAATCAAGATCGACACCGTGTACAAGGGAGCGGCCGGGCAATCGGTCGCTTTTCTGGTGCTGCCAGCGGCCGACCGGCCGCTCTCCAGTAGCGATCTGCACTATCGGGTCGGACAATCCGGCCTATGGTTCCTGCGACAGCGCAGCGCGGCCGAGCGTGGCCTTTTCCTAGCCGACCACCCGCAACGATTCACGCCGTCGGCAACAGCCTCGGTGCAGATCGAGGCACTACGCAAGATGCTGCCCAGGTAGCCTGCTGCTGCCCGGTGCGCGCGCGGCCCAGGATGATCGGCAGAACCAGCGGGAAGTGCGACAAGTCAGCCAGCGTCGCCATCGCCGTCACGAAATCGATAAAGTCCGCCGCTTGCCGGTGAAGGGCCGCCGCCCGTCGGCAAGCCCTCAGTATTTTCCAATTCAGGT
>DPSD01000516.1 GCA_003538495.1 Accumulibacter sp. | reverse complement strand
AACCTGCTCGACAACGCCGCCGACGCCAACGGCGCCAGCGGCGAAGCGCTGAGCTTCGCTGCCTGCTGGACTAGGGAAAGTTGCCGAATCGAGATCCTCGATCGCGGCCCAGGGCTGGCTGCCGAGGCTCGACGGCGCCTTGGCGAGGCCTTTTTCACGACCAAGACGGATCACGCGACAGATCAGCCGCCGCGTACCGCCGGCATTGGCATCGGCCTGTTTCTGAGCAACGCGACGCTCGAGCGTTTTGGCGGCAAGGTCGAACTCTTCAACCGTGACGACCCACGTGGCGGCGCCTGCACGCGCGTCACCCTGCCGCTCACCCGACTGAAGGCCCGAACGCATGACGGCAACGCCTGAACCAGGTACACAGCCTCCTGACGACGAGCGATCGACGCTGCTGCTGGTCGACGACGACGACGTTTTCCGCCGCGTCCTGGCGCGCGCCCTTGAACGCCG
Organism: Accumulibacter sp.; assembly: GCA_003538495.1. The sequence goes on along the minus strand of DPSD01000516.1, from coordinate 4,432 downwards.
TGGTTACGCGGTCACCGTTGCCGGCGCGGTCGATGCGGCGATGGTCAAGGCCCAGCAGCAGCCTCCCGAATACGCCGTGGTCGACCTCAAGATGCCCGGCGAATCAGGACTGGTCTTGATCGAGAAACTGATCGAGCTGGACCCCAACACGCGGGTCGTGATGCTTACCGGCTACGCCAGCATCGCCACCGCGATCGAGGCGATCAAACTTGGCGCCATTCACTACCTGGCCAAGCCCTGCGATGCCGACCAGGTCGTTGCCGCGCTCAACAAGAGCAGTGACGGCGACTCGGCGACGCCCGTTGCCGGCTCGCCGCTGTCGATCGACCGGCTTGAGTGGGAACACATCCAGCGCGTCCTGGCCGAGCACCAGGGCAATGTCTCGGCGACCGCGCGGGCGCTGAAAATGCACCGCCGCACGCTGCAGCGCAAGCTCGGCAAACGGCCGGTGAGGGAGTGAGCGAGTGGCCGTGGAACAGATCGGGCAAGCCGCGCTGGCCAGCATGCGGATCGACAAGTGGCTGTGGACGGCACGCTTCTACAAGACGCGCTCGCTGGCGGCGCAGGCGGTCGCCGCCGGCCACGTCAAGCTTGCCGGGCACACGGTCAAGGCCGCCCGCGAACTGCGTCCGGGCGACGAGCTCGAAATCGGCGTCGGCGACACCGTCTGGAAGATCGTCGTGCGTGGCCTCAACGAGCAACGCCGGCCGGCGGTCGAGGCGCAGCGGCTCTACGGAGAGACCGTCGAGAGCCACCAGCGACGCGCCGCGCAACAAGAGGCGAGGCGCCTCGCGCCGGCACCGGGCAGTGATCTGCGCGGTCGACCAACCAAAAAGGCACGGCGGCTGATCCGGGGTTTCACCGACAACTGCTGAAGCGGCTCCAGCCGGTCTGGGTGTTTGACCGGGCGAGCACTGGCGGCGATACTATCCGCCGCGGGCCGGCTTCCCGATCGTTTTCGGGTACGGCCATTTCCACGCTGGCGCCGAAGGCGCAGGAGGCTGTCGCGATGACCCCGATCAAGACCATCGGCGGATTGCCGAATCTCGGCCCGAAGTCGACCGCGATGCTGGCTCGGGCGGGCATCGATTCGGTCGAGCAGCTGCGCGAGGCCGGCACAGTTGCCGCCTACCTCCGGGTCAAGGCCGTCAGCGACCGGGCCAGCCTGAACCTGCTGTGGGCTCTCGAAGGCGCGCTGACCGGTCTTTCCTGGCAGCAGGTTGCGCGTACCGAGCGCACCCGCCTGCTGTTGGCGCTCGACGACCAGCAGCGTTTGCCCGCCTGACCGGCGGCCGGCGAGGTCCGCATGATCTACCGCTTGCTGGCCGACGCGGTCGTCGCGCTGCATCTGCTGTTCGTCGCCTTCGTCATTCTCGGGGGCTTCGCGGCGCTACGCTGGCCTAAGCTGGCGCTGGTGCACATCCCGGCCGCGTGCTGGGGCGCGGTCATCGAAGCGAGCGGCTGGGCTTGCCCGCTGACGCCGCTGGAGAACAGCCTGCGCCAAGCGGCCGGTGCCGCCGGTTACGACGGCAGCTTCGTCGAGCAGTACCTGCTGCCGATCGTCTACCCGGCCGGCTTGACACGCGGTATTCAACTCGGACTGGCGGCGCTGGTGGTGGCAGTCAATCTTGCTGTGTATGGCTGGCTGCTGTATCGTCGGCGGCGATAGCGGCGGCGATAGCGACCGCGCTGCGACCGTGGGGCGAGGGAAGCATTCAATCGGGTCGCGTCGTGCTCAATGCAACAGGCATCGGCACCCGCATCCCTTCCGAATAGAACCAGGCCTTGAACTTGGCCATCTGCTTGATCCGATCGGTGTACAGCGTCAGCTTGTCCGAGGGGGAGAAGATTTTCGCCATCAATTTGGCGTCGGGCTCGCTAACCCGCAGCGCCAGGTAGTTGGCCACGGCGGTAAACAGGGACGCATCGAAATCCTTGGCCTCCTGCGAGGCCACGACGAAAGACAGTCCATACTTTCGGCATTCCTTGGCCATCGTCGGTGTCAGCTTCAAGCGCGCCGCGCGGTGCGCCTCGTCGAAGATCACGGCGTGGGTGATACGGTCTTGCGGGATTTTTTTCGGGACCGTCTTCTTGGCAGCACCGGACGTAGAGAATGCATGATTTCGGGAGCGATCAATGAGTGAAACCCTGTTCGGCAACCCCTCGCTGCCCGCCTTCCTGCTGGCCAGCCTGGTGCTCGCGGCGACGCCTGGGCCGGGGGTTTTCTACATCCTCGCGCGCACGCTGGCGCAGGGCAGGCGGGCCGGGCTGTGTTCGGTCGCTGGCGTGGCGATGGGCAACCTGGGCAACGCCATCGGCGCAGCGGTCGGTCTGGCCGCGCTGCTGGCGATCTCGTCGTTGGCGTTCGCCGTCGTCAAGTACGCCGGCGCCGCCTACCTGGTCTATCTCGGAATCAAGGCGCTGGGTGCGCGCTCGACAGCGGAAGAGGCGACTTTCGGCGAGGCCACGCTGGCTCCGATCTTTCGCGACGGTTTTGTCGTCGCGCTGCTCAATCCGAAGACGGCCTTGTTCTTTGCCGCTTTCCTGCCGCAGTTCATCGATCCGGCGGCTTCGGCGCTGTGGCAGAGCGTGTTCTTCGGTTCGCTGTTCGTGCTGATTGCGGTCGTCACCGACAGCCTCTACGTGCTGACCGCAAGCGCCGTGTCGCCGGCCTTGAGCCGCCTCGACGACGCGCGCGGGGTCGCCCGCTACCTGAGCGGCAGCGTGCTGATCGGGCTGGGTGTGCTGGCGGCGCTGAGCGGGTCGCGCAGCGCCGAGTAAGTGGCGTCGGCGAAGCCCTCGCACGCGCTGCGGCGAGGCAGCACAGCTTTCAGCCGGCGGCTTTCGCCGCGCTGGCCGCAGAACGCTTCCTGACCCCTGCCGACGCAGACGGCGACGGCTCAACCAGGCGGCGTGCTTCGGCGACGATGGCCGCCACCGTGATGCCGAAGAACTCGTAGAGCTGCGGCGCCGGCGCGGATTCTCCGAAGCGGTCGATGCCGACCACCGCGCCGTTGCTGCCGACGTACTTCCACCACAGGTCGGGATGGCCGGCCTCGACGGCGACGATCGGGATAGCCGACGGCAGCACCTGCTGCCGGTACGCCAGCGGCTGCAGGTCGAAGCGCCGCGTGCACGGCATGGCGACGACACGGGTGGCGATGCCTTCCTGTTCGAGGGCGGCCTGCGCGTCGACTGCCAGACCGAGTTCGGAACCGGTACTGACCAGCACCATCACCGGGGTGCCGCTGCTCGCCTCGCGCAGGACGTAGCCGCCGCGCTTGATCGCGGCGATCTGCTCGGCGGTGCGCGGCAGGACCGGCAGATTCTGCCGCGACAGCAGGAAGCACGACGGGCCATCTCGCCGTTCGAGGGCTTGCGTCCAGGCGACGGCGGTCTCGACGGCGTCGGCCGGACGCCACACGTCGAGCCCCGGAATCAGGCGCAGGGACGCCGCGTGCTCGATCGGCTGGTGTGTCGGGCCGTCTTCGCCGAGCCCGATCGAATCGTGGGTATAGACCATCAACTGCCGCAGCTTCATCAGCGCGGCGAGGCGAATCGCGTTCCGGGCGTAGTCCGAAAAGACCAGGAAAGTCGCGGTGTAGGGAATGAAACCGCCATGCAGCGCGAGACCGTTGGCAATCGCCGTCATGCCGAATTCGCGAACGCCGTAGCTGACGTAGTTGCCGCCGGCTTCGCGGTTGGCCGGGCGCGTGCCGCTCCAGTTGGTGAGATTGGAACCGGTCAGGTCGGCCGAGCCACCGAGTAGTTCGGGCAGCGCCGGGGCGATCGCTTCGATGACGTTCTGCGAAGCCTTGCGGGTGGCGACGGCACTGGTCTGTGTCGTCAGCTGATCGAGCAAACTGGCGACGCGGTCGTGCCAGTCGGCAGGCAGTTCGCCGAGCGTCCGCCGCTCGAACTCGGCGGCCAGTTCGGGGTAGGCGGCGCGATAGGCAGCGAATTTCGCCGCCCAGCTCTGCTCGGCGGCGGCTCCCCGGGCGCGGGCGTCCCAGCCGCCGCGAACGTCGGCCGGGATCTCGAACGGCGCGAACGGCCAGTCGAGCTGCCGGCGGGTGTCGGCGATTTCGCTGGCCCCCAGCGGTGCGCCGTGCACGTCGTGCGTGCCGGCCTTGTTCGGCGAACCGAAGCCGATCATCGTCTTGCAGCAGATCAGTGTCGGCTTGCCGGTCTGGGTCCTGGCGATGCGGATCGCGGCCTCGATCGAATCCGCATCGTGACCGTCGCAGTGCGGCACCACGCGCCAGCCGTAGGCCTCGAAACGCTGCGGCGTGTCGTCGGCAAACCACGGCTGCACGTGGCCGTCGATCGAGATGTCGTTGTCGTCGTAGAAGACGATCAGCTTCGACAGCGACAACCGCCCGGCCAGCGAGCAGGCCTCGTGCGAAACGCCTTCCATCAGGCAGCCATCGCC